>NZ_JBFRFA010000004.1:0-171615 GCF_052114585.1 Pedococcus sp. 2YAF34 | reverse complement strand
GTGACCGCGTTGCTGGTCAGCGTCGGATTGCCGGCATGGGGGCGTGCGACTTGTAGTGCATGATCTCGCGGCACGAGCTGTACTGGTGCAGCACCAGTACCGCTCGGTGGCCATGACCAACCCGCGCGGACGGTAAGTTCGCGGGCCGACGTCCGAGGGAGACGGCGACTGCGTGGGCGTCTCGGGCACTCAGGTGCCTCAAGCGCGCCGCGCCTCACCGAGGCATGAAGTCAGCGGGCTGCGTGCGCCATCGCAGATCTGGTGATGGGCCGATGGGAGATGGGATCCTCCTCGGAGGGGTAACCGAGGCAGTGTCCTCGGCCTACCGTCTCGCGCTGCGCCTCTGATCATGGCGCGATGCAACTTCAAGTGCACCCCGAACGCTTAGAAGACCTCGCTAGACCGCGATGTCGGCTCTCCTGCTACGGGCCAGGGCGGCCAAGGAGATGACCACACATAGGAGCTGGCCGCTACCTGCAGCGACAGCAGTGCCAGCAAGCCCAAAGTGGGTCGTGGCTGCGGGGATCGAAACAGCCGAAGCACCCACTCCCGCCCACTGAGCGACCGCCACAGATCCCGGCCGCCCCCGCGAGCGCAAGAGATCCCCCACAACGCCTGCAACAGACGATGCCAGAATTACAGGAATCAACCACCAGGTCAGGCCGGCCGCTTCCTCGAAGCCAGGTCCGAAGAGCAGCGGGACTAGCCACTCACTCAAGGCAGCTATAACGGTCGCGACAAGAAGGACACCCGAAAGTGTCACTAGGAGAGCTCGGCGTTCGATGGTCGTCCTTGCACTGCGGCTTACGTCGCCCCGGGACATCCGCGGGAAGACCACGCTCCCGACGGCGGTTGCGAGCGGGCCGCCAAGACTCAATATGCTTCCGGCGACCGCGTACTGCCCAAGAGACTGTGCCTCAGCGACTCGGGACAGCACCAGTTTGTCAACTTGCGCCCCGAACGCAGCTGGCACGGCTGATGCGCTTTGGGCAGTTCCATAACTAGCCAGATCGCGGAGTGTCTTAGAGCTTGGGCGGCCTCCGTGAAGCCCGGTTCGCAGCGCGTAGCGCACCGCCAAAACACCTTGAAAGCCCATGCTCAGTGCCAACACCGCCGACAGGGCAGGCAGGCTCAGCGAAGAAAGCAGGGCCAGCAGGCCGACACCCGCCAGGTACGCCAACGACTGGACGCCCCGCAGCACGTTCCATCGTGGGAGGGAGATCGATTGGGTGGCGTAAACCAGTGGAGCGAATACCGCGTTGATCAGCAGCCCTACAAACGCAATTCGATACGCCCAGGCAACCTGGTTGTCTCCCGAGGCCAGTTGGTTCGCCCAAGCCCATCCAACCACCGCTGCGATGACGTTGGCTCCCATCATGATGAGGCGTGCCGAAGCCACGAGTTCCCGTGCCCGTTCCGGAGACCGGGCCACGTGATAAGTGACGCTGGCACTCTGACCTAACTCGCCCAGTACGAGCGCTACGCCAAACCACGCCATGATCGCAGCGAAATGCCCACGTCCAGTGGGGCCAAGTGCGCGCGCTGCCACGATGCCGGTGACAGTTGAGGCACCCATGATTCCAAAACTTGTGAGCAGCGTCTGGGCGACTAGGTCACGTGTTCCGTCGCCCCGTAGGCGACGAGTGATGGGAGTCATGGTTGCGAGTTTCACGCGTTCAGTCCTCCAGCATCTTCTGGAGTCGGTGCGCGTAGGTGTGCGCGGAGAGACTGCGCTTGGCCGCTGCGTCGGCGATCTCTCGTGCCCAGGCGACGTCCGCATCCGCGCGCCGGTAGAGGACCATCAAATCGTCGAAACTGTTGAAGACCTCAACTTCCGTGCCTACTTCAAACAGCCGATCCAACCCATCGCGGGCTTCAGTGAGCACCAACGCGCCAGCGGCCGTCGCCTCGAAAAGCCGACAGTTTGTACCACCGAACTCAGCCGGGTGCAGGTTGTTCAGGACGGCCGTGGACTCCCGGAATACCCTCGCTTTGTCCTGTCGGTACACAGATTCGCCTGCATGATGTTTGGCAAGCTCAGGGTGACCCAGCCAGGCGGGGATTGGAGGACCAAAGATGCGCACCGGTACGCCGGCGTCGATGAGTCGCTGCAGTAGAACGGCCCTCGTCGGGTGGATGTTGCCCACGACAGAGAGATAGGGCTTGGTCCCGTATTCCACGTCAGAGCTGTGCCAGTCGGGATTGCAGGCCTCGGGCATGTACAGCGTGGGCAATCCCTGGATGTCCGCAAGTCTCTCGGCGAGCACAGGATTCTTCAGGTAGATGCGGTCGTAGCCGGCAAGAAAACACTCATGAAGCCCGAGGTTCGAAACGGCGTCGGGAAACCAGAGATAAACCCGGCTGCCCCCATTCTTCAGAGTCGAAATGGTGGACCGGGCGAGCGTCCGGTCCACGGTGATGGTGACCTCGGGGAAGAACTCTGACGCAGCCTTCGCCACATGGCACTGACGAAGCCGTGCAATTGCGTCTACTCGCTCAGAGACGAGGGAAACAGCGACATCCAGGCGACGTGGCCGGGCCACCGCGTTAGCTGCTCCGACCGTTCTCACCTCATGACCTAGGAGGCGAAGTGAATGCGCCACATTGTCAGCAAAGGTGTCGGGCTCCATAGGGCCGACCACAAGTACCTTCATGATTCCTTCCGGGTGAGAACTCGTTGCGGATGGCCTTGGCCACTCGCAGAGATCCGTGATGCGACCAGCGCGCCGACGACCATAAGGGGCAGTGAGGCAGTCAAGCCGAGCACATCCACCTCCTGCTTGACCAGGGTGGGCAGCAGAAGCAGGGGCAGAAACAGAAGGCGCGGGTCGCTGCCACTTCCCCGGGCATCCACCACGCTATCCAGGCAACGCACGGCCCATCCCATGAGAAGCATGCCTACGAAGACGACTCCTAGACCGCCGTGCCGGTACAAGTCGCCATATGGAGTCACAGCGGCCGACGAGTAGATGCTGGCCGGCATGTGGTAATAGATCTGATTCACTTGGTACCCCGCATCCAACACTGGCTTCCCGGGCCACAACGACCGTGGGATGACACCTAGAAGCGGGCCGGCGACAAGCACCATGGGGGACTGGTAGGCCACCGGCCATGGGGTCTGAGAGGCAATGATCGAAACGTCCCCGAGGCGCGACCAGCGGTCGAACGGCGATGAATGGTCGCTGCCGCCTCCAGCGACGGATTCTCGTGCCAAATTGGCAAAGTCGATGTTCTCGAGAACTTCGGTGGCCGAGAGCCTCGTCGATCCGTTAATGACTTCAGCCCTGTATGCAGAGACGAAGGGTGAGATGACGAGCAGGGTGATAGCGGCAGCTCCTGCTACTGCCAACCAGTTGACGCGTCGTTTTGCAGAGAGTCCGATGACAATCGCGATCAACTGGACAATGGCCGCCTCCTTCAATCCGGAGAAGAGTCCAATCGCGGTCTGTGTGCCCGCCACAGTGATGAGCGCGAGTAAGTTTCCGCTGCGTTTCGTCGCGGACAGGCGCGAGGCTGCCACGAGCGTCGAAAGCACTCCCAGCTGACTCAGTGCAGAAGCTGCAGCCCCGAACGATGACGTAGTGCTCAATGCAGCGTTCGGATCCGACAGAAATCCGAGACTCCCCGAACGCAGTCGTAGGGCATCCCCCACCAAGCCAATTCCGAAGAGCGCCCAAACGGTGCGGACCCCCCAATGAAACGACGATGATCGGCCTCGAATCAGAGCGTTGGCTCTAGCTCCGGTCCTACGCAGCGCACGAGGCGCGGTCAAGTAGCCCACGACGAGCGCAACGAAACCACAGGCTGAGACCGTTGCGCCTGCTTTGAGGCTGCCGGCGTCCACCAGACCCCCATAGTTCAAATCCCGTTGTGCCCAGACCAGGGTGGCCAGGCCGTAGGTCAGGGCGAACCCCAGGCCCATCCAGGGTCCCATTCGCAAGTCCCTCAGCTCGGCACCAACACCGGCGTTCCGCGACATCAGTTTCATGCCCGCGACACCCAAAACCGTTAGTGCTAGGGATAACGAGGCGACCCGCGCCACGCGGGGCATCTCGTCTGCGCCGGCAAGCCATGTCGAAAGGAGGGCAACCGCTAGGCTGACCAAAACTCCCAAGGCGACGAGTGGAGGAACTGCCGCCTTCTGGGACTCTGGTGGATCGGATCGCTCACCTGGAGCTGCGTTCAAGGTCAAACAAGGGCCGTCTTCGGCCGGCTGACCGAGCCGCCGACTAACCACGAGCCTGGACTTCAATGCCGTGGGATCGCAGCGCTAGCGACCCATAGGTGTCTAGGAACTTGCCCAAGGTTGCCTCCGAGGCGAACCGTTGCACAACACGATCCCGCGCGGCAAAGGCCATGGATTCCCCATCGTTTAGGGTCTGGCGGATCCGCAGTGCCAACTGGCGGGGGACATCCTCTGCCTGTGGGATCAGCCAACCGGTGACCCCCGGCAAGACGGTCTCTTCGGATCCTGCCGTGGCGGTGGCAACGACGGGGAGGCCAGATGCCATCGCTTCCAACACCGACAGCCCGAGGCCCTCCTCGTACGACGTTTGAAGAAATACCGATGCACCCCTGTATAGGTCCGGCAGGCGATCCGCGGATACGTTGCTCATGAAGCGCACATGGTCGGCGAGCCCGAGGCTGGCAGCGAGTGCTGTCAGACTGGCGGGCGGCTCGTTACTACCTGCGAGCACCAGATCAGGCGAGGTCGGCATAAGCCGGCGCAACAGTGAGTAAGCCTCAAGAAGCCGATGCAACCCCTTGCGCGGGTCGCTGAGACGGCAAACTGACAGCAGGTAGCCGCCTCTGTCCCACGACTTCCGGTTTGGGCTGAAGCGCCAGACGTCAACGCCCGGCGGGGCAAGCACAACGTCAGTGGTTGGAGCCACGGCACGCACGTACTGAGCCATATGCGCGTTCTCCACCATCACCGCGGCGGCGCTCCTGAGCGACCTCTTCTCCTGGCTCGCTACGGCGCGCGTCATGGCGCGAACGAGAGCCCCCGTTGGGCCTGTCTTGCTCGCGATCAGGGCCTCCCGTTCCCAAGACACAGTGGTAGCTGCCTGTATCACGATGGGAACGCCGGCCTCCACGGCTGGAAGTGCGAAGGCGGGGCTCCCGCTGACCACTTGGACGATGTCATAGGTCGACAGCCGAGCTGTCAGCTCCCTTCGGGGGAGGTAGCGAAGTGGTTCGACCTCTCCGCCCACTGCCCCCACGTGATAGAGCTGGGAGTCGCTGGCATCGCGTTCCACGAGTGAGGATTTCCACGACCGGGGCTGCAGAATGAGCTTGCTTCGAGGGTCGTTCCTAGCGGTTGCCAAGTCATAGACATCGACCTCATGTCCGGCAGTCCCTATTCCAGTTCTGAGCCAACTGGCCACTGTGTCTACACCTCCACCGCATCCATAGCCGTGCGTTAACAGCGCCATGCGAAGCGGTCGATGAACCATTCTTTTAGTACGCGGCATGATGTTGCGTCCTTGCATTTGTAGCGCTCGCTGGCACTGATGCCTGTTCCCGCTCGCGCATAAGCGCTTGGACAAGCATCTGGAACCACGCGTGCAAAGAACAAAAGAGGAGCCCTTGCCGACCGTCCCGAAAGCCGCCGCGGAGGATATACATGTACAGGAATGTAGCCAAGGGCCTGAAGGGTATTCGAGGTGCAACCCGATCCTTGAGAAAGAACCTCAGTCGAGATTCATGCGGCATTCGTACTCGGGGGGCCCTGTCTTCCCTCCTCTTGGCTTCCAGTTCGGCGTAGCGAACATGTTTCCTTGTCCAAGCAGCCAGTCCCTTGAGGTCGTGGTCAATGATGTCTTCGTGCAGGCGGCCCATTGGTCCATTCACCACAGGATGCTCAGAGAATACCTCGGTTGAGTATCCGCATCGCCCTCGGTCCATCAGCCGAATTGAGCGTGCGCTTGGGTACCAACCGCAATGAGCTATCCAACGTCCCTGGAAGACAAGCCGGAAATACTGCCAGTATGCAGCATGTTCGGGGCGCTTGAGCGTGTCGGCGATCTCCGCAGCCAGGTTCTCTGACACCCACTCGTCGGCATCGACCACATAGATCCATTGATGTTTCAGTTCCGCCAGCCTCATGGCGTATTCCCGCTGCTGACCGAATCCGCGCCAATGGGTTTCGATTATGGTTGCACCGTGTGTCCGCGCGATTTCGACCGTTCGATCATTGGAGCCCGAATCGACCACCACAACCTGGGAGGCCCAAGCCAGCGATGCGAGGCAACGAGCAATATTTGCTTCTTCGTCGAGAGTCAGGACGATGACAGAGACAGGGACGGTAGCGGCCGCGATGGGCGACGTGTCCGTGGAGTAAGGAGAGGGGAAGGGAGCACTCATGGGGCAACCCCCAACAGCCAGTCGAAGTACTTTTTGGGGTTGAACGGTTCTGGGTCAGGCAGCACCGTTTCGGTAAGTGCTGCCTCCACTGCACGAACTAACGACCGTGGATCCGTTGCCAGATATCCCTTCAATGCTGGACCCGCGATCTCTCGACTTTGCTGAGTATCGGGTGCGATGATCGGGAGTCCGTTGACGCGCGCCTCGGCCAATGGATAGCCGAAGGATTCCAAGCGTGTGGGGAAGTAAATGGCTCGCGACTCAGCCCAGTAGGTCTGCAAGTGTTCATGATCCAAGGGTCCGACGAATCTTGCCCTAGGATGGTTCCTCACTTGTGCAGGGAATGTGTCAGGATCAGAAGTGATGATCAGTTGACTGGGCAAGCATAGCGAATCCATGGCGTCTAAGATCTTATGGGCATGAAAGTCTAGCTGCTTGTAGGGGGCGTTCAGGACCGGAAGCAAGATGTCGTTGTTTTCCACGACGCGCCCATTCGCCCAGGGGGCTTTGCTCAGCGGGTGCGCGCGGACGGACACGCGATCAGAGACTTCAGGGCACGCCGCCACAACTCGGTCCGCCATCGCCTGACATGGGGCCACCAATAGCCTAGAGCGTTTGGCGGCCTTCCGGGCGATAGCGCCTTGGACGCGGAGAGTTGGACTGGGTGTGTAGGATAGTTGGATGAGTTCGCGCTCGTCGGCGAAGTGCAGAGCATTGCCTAAGAGGGTTACATTGTCTGCACCAAATGCGAAACTGACATTGTTGAGCGCAATGCGCGTTTCGCTAGACCTTGCGGCGATTTCTCGATAAGCAAGCCATCCAGGGTTGAAGGGTCGCCCCTTTCCGATAATGCGGATGGGGACGTCGTGGGTGGAAGCGAGGTATCTTTCGAGCTCGCGAAGGTACGTGGCTGCGCCGCCGACACGCGCTCCAGCTACATCCACGGCGATCGAGTGGCGCTTAGGGGTACTCATCAGCGAAGCCCCGCCCAGAACGCATGTCGTCGATGCGTAGAAATGATGAAGTTGACGACTCGCTGGGAGCAGTTAGGGATCGCGTAGTCGTCGGGGAGTTCTCTGTCGCCAGAACTGCCGTCCTTGACTGCGGATCCAATCCCCTCTATGACGTTTGATGGATCCAAGCCTGTCATGATGATTGCTCCGGTGTCGAGCGCCTCGGGACGTTCGATGGAGTCACGAAGGGTTACCGCGGGGAAGTTCAGGAGGGATGACTCCTCGCTGATAGTGCCGCTGTCTGAGAGAACGCAGAACGCATCTTGCTGAAGCCGCACATAGTCGATGAATCCGAGAGGCTTGTGAAAAGTGATGCTATCGGTGAGTCTGCGACCCAAAGCATCAATGCGCTTGCGAGTCCTGGGATGAGTCGAGACGAGAACCGGCAGACCGAAGTGCTCGTGGGCGGCGACGAGACAGTCGAGCAGATGATTCAGTCGCTTCGGGCTGTCGACGTTCTCTTCGCGGTGGGCAGAGACAAGGAGGTATCGCTGGGGCGACAGATTGAGGGCACCCAGAATAGAACTGGTTGCGAACTGCTCAAAATGGCGCATCAGCACCTCCTTCATCGGCGAGCCCGTGAGCAGAATCCGCCGCGGGTGCAGTCCCTCCGCCAAGAGGTTCCGACGAGCATGCTCGGTGTAGACCAGGTTAAAGTCGGCGACGTGATCGACTAGTCGGCGATTTGTTTCCTCTGGGACGTTCTCGTCAAAGCACCGGTTGCCGGCTTCCATGTGGTAGACGGGGATTCGCATACGCTTTGCCATGATGGCCGCCACGCAACTGTTCGTGTCGCCTAGCACTAGTACGGCGTCCGGTCGTTCTTCGCGCAGCACTTCCTCGGTCTTGATGAGGGTCTCGCCGAGTACACGGCCAAGGCTAGACGTGTCGACGTCAAGAAAATGGTCCGGCTTCCTGATGCCCAGTTCGTCGAAGAAGATGCCGTTCAGTTCGTAGTCATAGTTTTGCCCGGTGTGGACCAGGACATGATCGACAGTTTCGTCGAGGCGTGCCATCACCCGAGACAGCCGGATGATTTCGGGACGCGTGCCGACAATCGTCATTACTTTCGTCACGGAGCAACCTTCTCAGCGAGGGAGACCGGCTCCCAGTAGGTGTCGGGGTTCTGGGGGTCGAATAGAGAATGCGTCCAGAAGAGCGTCGTGAGCTCGGTGTCACCGGTGTTGGTGATGTTGTGCACCCACATGGTGGGCATGTCGACAACCGAGGGGGAAGATCCACTCACATCGAAGCTCACAACTTCATCCGTGAACATCCGCCGCAAGCAGATGCGAGCCTCGCCACTGAGCACCACGAACCGCTCGACCTTGCTCAGGTGGTAGTGCTCGCCCCGCGTGACACCGGGTCTAGTTGTGGAGACGAACGTCTGGCCCTGTCCTCCGTGCGAGCGCACCGTCTCCACTAGACGTCCGCGATCGTCACTGTGCGTAGTCAGCTCGAACGGATAGTGGCGCGGGAAGAGCGCCGCTCGGTAGGTGTTGAACAGATCGACAGTGAAGGCGGCCCTCAGGTCCGGGAATTCGCCACTGCTGTAAAGATCATGGAAGCCGCGAAGTTGGTCGTAGACACCCTGAACAGTCGACATCGAGCCCGGGGGCCTGACCGTGCTTCCTACGTCGGAGAGACCATCGATGAGGTGTTGGGCAGCGGTCTGGGCATGGAGGAGCTCGACCTCACGATCGTTGATTTGGGGCACCGCCCCGAACGCGACCGCGTCGACGAAGGTAGCGACGAAGGAGTTGTAACCCGGGGCGCCGTGCTCGCCGAACAGATTCGGGAGCACCACGTCGGTGAAGGTGGCCCCCGCATCGGCGGCGGCTTGCGCGAGAAGAGCGCGGGCGGCTGCCTTACCCACTCCGTAGGGAGTGTCGTTGCCACCCTGAATCGAGTTCGCATAGACGATGGGGACTGGGCGTCCCGCCCGAGCAACCGCGTCAGAGACCGCCTCGCCGAGTGCCAAGTTGCCACGCTCGACCTCCGAAGCCTCGCCTCGGTTTACTCCGGCGATGTGGATGACGGCATCCGCAGCCTGCACTTCGGCAGCTAGGTTTGACCAGTTGTCCCGGGTGAGCGGAACGACCTCATGATCGGTCAAGGCAGCCAGGCGGACCCTGGTGTGCCAGCCCAGGAAGCCGGCGGCTCCGGTCAGGACGATTTTCATGCCAGCGCCATCCCCACAAGTTTTTGCATCTCCGGCAACTGCAGGAGGAGCTCCTTGGTGCTGGCGACGTCAAGACGTGTCGTGTTCTCGGACGTGTAGTCCTCTATCGCGGCGACTTCACGCTCGCCCTCTTCGAAATACAGCTCGTACTCCAGCGAGCGGGCATCCAGCGGAACACGGAAGTAGTCGCCTTGGTCACTCGCCTTGACCATCTCCTCACGGCTCAAAAGGGTTTCGTGCAGCTTCTCGCCGTGCCGGGTGCCGATGACGCGGATGTCGGGCGACGCCTCGCCCATGAGCTCCGCGACAGCCTGGGCCAGCACGCTCACCGTCGAAGCGGGAGCTTTGCGCACGAAAAGGTCCCCTGGCTCGGCGTGGAGGAATGCGTGCTCCACCAGATCGACCGACTCCTGAAGCGACATGAGGAATCGGGTCATGCTGGGTTCCGTGATCGTGAGGGGCTCGCCCTGTTCGGCTTGACGCACGAACAACGGGATCACCGAGCCGCGCGAATACATGACGTTCCCGTAGCGGGTCACGGAGACCACGGTCTTAGAGTTGGGATGGTTCCGAGCGAAGGCCTGCGCAGTCTTCTCCATCAGGGCCTTTGACATCCCCATAGCGTTCACGGGGTACACGGCCTTGTCGGTGCTCAGGCACACCACTGACCTCACACCGGCAGCCGCGGCCGCCTCGATGACGTTGTGGCTTCCCGTGACGTTCGTCTTGACCGCCTGCTCGGGGAAGAACTCGCACGACGGCACCTGTTTGAGAGCCGCAGCGTGAAAGACGAAGTCCGTGTCTACGAATGCCTGGGCCACACTTTCACGGTCTCGCACGTCCCCAAGGAAGAAGCGAAGCCGCGAGTCAGAGAAGCGCTTTCGCATCTCGTCTTGCTTGGCCTCGTCGCGAGACAGGATGTGGATGGCTGCAACGTCACGCGCCAACAGGTGACGGACCATGGTCGACCCGAAAGACCCGGTGCCTCCGGTGATGGCAATCGTGGCCCCTTGAATCGAAGTCACGTGCTGACTCCCTCTCTCGTGTTGATGTGCTGATACTCCTCAGTCAATTGGCGCCCGAGCGCCTCCCACTCGGGCACCCCGGCAGCAGGCTGCCAGCCCGCTTCTGTCAGCCAACTGCGCGCTTGGGGCTGTCCGAACCACAGCATCTCGATCCTGCGTGCGTTGGCAGACAGCCGGGGAAGAGCGCGACCGGTCGTCTCGAGCAGGTTGACGATCGCCTTGGCCAGTGGCCGCGGTACCTCGCGCGGAGGGCGTCCACCTAGAGCCTCCATGAGGCTCGCCGTACTAAGGCCCTCCCAAGGGTGCGCGACGATCTGTGGCGGCGTCTGCTCAACCGTAGCCAGGAAGGCGATCGCCGAACCGACATTGGCGGCCAACGCCTGGGGAGTTGGTGCGGAACCAGGGCGCGCCACGGTAGCAAAGGGGGAGCGAGCGATCCGTCCGGTCATCCGTGTCACCCGGCGGTCCGCGGCGTGCACACTCGGCGGACGGTAAATCACGCCGTGGTGAGGCGCGAGCTCGCGGATGAGGTCTTCACCGAGCACTTTGGAACTTGCGTAGGCCGAGAAGGGTTGCGTGGCCGTCGACGCGTCGAGGACCGGAAGCCGACCCTGCACCACCGCGCTGCTGACATGCACGAGGCGGGCAGGACTGTCGGCTTGTGCGACCGCAGCTGCGAGGACGCCAGGTAGGACACCGTTGGCTGCGGTAAGAGAATCAGTGTCGCGGTGGGACGCATCCGGGTTACCGGCCGCGTTGACGACTGCGTCGAAGTCGGCAAGGTCGCTAGCGAGCTGTGCGACCAACTCTGTGGTCTCCACGAAGGAGCGTGCCTGCCCGGGTGGCATGGCTGACAGGCGCGGGGCCTTCATGGGGATCGCGCTGTGGCCGTCGTTGCGTAGAGCGTGGATCACGTGAGAGCCCACAAAGCCACTGGCGCCGATCACTGCTACGCGCTTGACGGCACTCATCGCTTGTGGCCCTCAGCGGCACGCTCCAGGAGTCCCGTCATACGCTCGACGGCGACCTTCTCGCTGAAGTTGTCGAGGTAGTAGGCGCGGCCGCGTTCGCCGAGCAGCTCCCGCTCGCTCGAGTCCATCCCGGCCAAGGTCGCAATTGCCTCAACCATCTCGCTCGTCGAACCCGGTGTGACCGTGATCCCACCCCTCGACTCCCGGATGACCGCCGCCGCGTTGCCCACTACAGCGCCGATGATGGGGCGCCCGGCGGCCAGGGTGGCCTGAAGCTTGCTGGGCAGGGTGGAGCGGAAGAGTGGAAGGTCTTGCAGACTCACCAATTGGGCGTCTCCCAACGCCAACACGTCGGTCATTTGGTCGAATGGTTGCATAGGCACGAAGCGCACGTTGTCAAGCCGCTCCGCCGCTACACGCTCGCGTAGGCGCCGTTCCTCCACTCCGCCGCCAACGAGGGCAAAGCCGATGTCACGTCGATGCTGCAGCTCTCGCGCTGCGTCGAGCAGCACACCAAGGTTCTGATACCTACCGAAGATGCCGGCATACATCACGGTGAAGGGGCGATCGAGGCCAAGACTCTCGGCGAGGTTCTTGTTCTTCTCTGCCGGTCGGAAGACCGCTTCGTCCGCCCAGTTCGGCACGATCTCTAGCTTGTCGTCCGACACACCACGCTGCGTGATCTGTTCCACCATGCCAGGAGCGATGACGGCCACGGTCGAAGCGCGTTCGTAGACCAAATCGCAGTAACGGTGGAGGACGCGCTCCAACCGTGACGTTCCGCCCGTCAAGAAGCCGGCATTGACCACCGTCTGCGGCCAGAGGTCCTGCACATGGAACACGAAGGGTGTTCCTCGGAGCGCCTTAAGGGCAAGTGCGGGGACGGCCGCGGTCGCAGGGGTTCCATGCACCAGCACGGCGTCGACCTTGGGAAGCCGTGTCACGGCGACTGCTGCTGCCCCGGCGGCGAAACTGAGGTAGTTAATGGCTCGGCGTGAGGCTCGGGAATCGTGGCTGGGGTAGAGCGGCGCCCGGTGGATGGTGACGCCCTTGATGACCTCCCGCATGTATGGACGCACGCGGTAGCCGGGCAGCAGGGTGCCGGTCGGGTAGTTGGGGAAGCCGGTAAGGACATGGACCTCGTGTCCCTCCCGCTGCAACGCACGGGAGATGACGCCAGGTAAGGCAGCAGAGCTGCCCTCCGGGTCGTACCACTGGGTCACCATCGCTATCTTCATCGAGTCGTCCTCAGGGCAGGCGTCTTGTCAGTTGCTCGTCCACGACCGACAGAGGGGGAGAGGACAAATGCGATGCATACAACAGCGGTCACGAGCAGAGCGGCCTCCCAGGCAAGAAGCGCCCACGCGGCGGTCACAACGGAAGCCATGCCTGCCACCAGTAGGGCCACCGCGATGTGCGGAAGCCGAACCACGCTCGTGAGGCGCTGGTAGGCGTGTTCACAGTGGGCTTCCATAAGCGGCGCCGCTCGGGCAGCACGTCGAACCAGGACGGTGCCAGTGTCCGCCAGGTAAAGGGCCAGAGGGGCAGTCAACACCAATGGAGACGCTTCGGTCTCAAGACCGACAACGATCCCTGCGGCGACGAGGCCGCCAAAGAGGTAGCTGCCGACGTCGCCGAGGAAGAGTCGCGCGGTGGGCGCATTCCACGGGAGGAAGCCGAGTGCAGCGCCGGCAGTGGCAGCGCCGAGGACCCAAAGGGGCTCGGCGCCAACCGAGACGCCGAGCAGCCAAGCTGTGGCTCCCCACACACCGACGCTCAGGCTGGTGATGCCGTTGATGCCATCCATGAAATTGACGATGTTGACCACGACGGGTGTGATGACAGCACCCGCAACGAGGAGCCACCCGCCCCCCGCGGCAACACCCATGAGGAGGCCGCCGGCCACTTGACCACTGAGGCGCACAACGGGGGACAGCCCAGCTCGATCGTCAGCGAAACCGATGGCCCCTAGAGCGATGGCTGCAACTGCGGCCAGCCAAGGCACGCGTACACCCAAGGCCTGAGCAGAAGCGAGTGCGACAACCACGCCCAGCAGGCAGGCCAGCCCGCCACCGCGAGGGGTCGGAAGGACGTGCGATGAGCGATGGTTGGGAACGTCGAGGATGCCTCCGCGCAAAAGAAGCGAGCGCACGGCTGGCGCCGCACCGAGCGTCACGAACAGGCTAAGCAGGAACGGGGTCACGCGCTGACTCTCGTGTCCTCTGGCTGGTCGACGGTGGCTTCGTTGCGCATCCAAGCGGCTGCGCGGTCATGTGTGGTGAGGGATTCGCGCCGCACCCAGTCGGACCCGATGTCGGGAACCGCAACGCTGTAGACGAGCTCGTGCGAGGTCTGCTTGCGCTCCTCATGCGGGGAGAACAGCTCCTCGCCGAGCTTCTCGCCCGGGCGAAGTCCTGTGTAGACGATCTCGATGTCCCTGCGGCCAGACATGCGGATGAGGGTGTGCGCGACGTCGACGATCTTCACCTGCTCGCCCATCTCCAGCACCATGACTTCGCCGTCCGAGCCGATGGTCGACGCTTGGAGCACGAGCTGGCAGGCCTCGGGGATGAGCATGAAGTAGCGCTCGACGTCAGGATGGGTGACCGTGACAGGCCCGCCACGCTCGATCTGGGCCGTGAAGGCGTGTACGACAGACCCGCGAGAGCCCAATACGTTGCCGAACCGCACCGAGACGTACTGACCGGGGAAGCGAGCCGCGAAGTCGGCGGTGAGCCGTTCAGCCACTCGCTTGCTGTAGCCGAGCACGCAGCTGGGGTTTGCGGCCTTGTCGGTCGAGATGTTGACGAAGGTGCCGACCCCCACATTCGCGGCCGCCGTGAGCACGTTCAAGGTGCCCAGCACGTTGGTCTTCCAAGCCTCTAGCGGGAAGGACTCGAGCAGGGGGAGGTGCTTGAGCGCGGCCGCATGGAAGACGATGTCGGGCTTGGTCGTCGAGAAGACGTGCTCCATCGTCTCGATGTCCCGGATGTTGCCCAGGATGATCTGGTCGCTGTCGAGCAGCCCATGGCCGTCGAGGCTCATCTGGGTGGCCTGCAGACCGGACTCGTCACGGTCGAGGAGGTAGAGCTTGTCTGGCCCGAAACGGGCGATCTGGCGGCACAGCTCCGAGCCGATCGAGCCGCCGGCGCCGGTGACCAGCACCTTCTTGCCCGCGATCTGGTCGGCGATCGCAGCCATGTCGAGCTCGACGGGTCGGCGGCCGAGGAGGTCGGCAACATTGACGTCGCGCAGGTCGCCAGCGGTGGGGCGGCCGCCGATGATCTCGCTGATCTTGGGCAGGACCATGACATCGAGCCCGGCGTCGGTCGCCAGCTCGGTGATCTCACGGATGGTGCTGGCCTCGGCGAGGGGCAGAGCGATGATCAGGACGCTGGCGTCGTACTTGTCCGCGACGTGGGCCATCTCCTTGCGGGTGCCGCGGACCCGAATGCCCTCCATGCGCAGCCGCGCCTTCGCACGGTCGTCGTCGAGCAGCGCGACGGGGTGAAAGCCGCTGTGTGGGTCGCGGATGAGGCTGCGGGTGAGGCGCTGGCCCGCCTCGCCGGCGCCGAAGACGATGACCTTCTTCTCCTCACCCTCGGCGTCCTGGCGACGAGACCGCCACGAGCGGAGGATGAACCGAGTGGCGAACATCCCCACCATGGCGAACGCGCCAGCTGTGATGGGCAAGCTGCGCGGCACGCCGTCCACTAAGTGGCGCGAGAACGTCACGAGGACCAACGCGATCATCGTCAGGAGCACGGTTCGGCCCACGTCGCGGGTCTCCTCGAAAGAGCCGCGGTCGTGGCCCACGGCATACGGCCCCACCACCGCGCCGACCACGAGGTGCACCCCTACAGCGATCGCGCACGCAAGGCCGATTCCACGTGTGAGTACCGGAGCCGTCGAGAAGTCGTAGCGCAGCCACGCCGCACCCAGGATGGCGCCAACCCACACGACAACGTCGACGACCGCCCACACCCAACGGTGCACGCGCTGCCGTCGAGTGCTCCCCCCGCTTCCCACCAGCGTTCTCCCTATGTCCGTTCGGCGCCGAATGCCCGCATGAGTGTAGGTCATGTCCAGTGGCCTGAGGCGACGCGTCGTCAAGGACTGGACACCGGCCACCGTGGCAAAGCCGCAGGTCAAGCACTGCCTAACCGGACGACCCGGCCCGAGGGGCGCCAAAAATCAACCGAACGGACGAGGGTCGGTGCAAGCACGGTCCTTCAGGCTGGCGAAGTGCACGAGACAACCCTGATCAATGGTACGTTTCGCGCGAACGCTCACCGATTCTTGTACGAGGGGAAAACAACCATGCGCGGTATGAAAGCTGCTGCAGTGACCATCGGCCTTTCTGCCGCTCTGACCGGAAGCGTCATTAGCTTCGCCGGGCCCGCGAGCGCGGCGGACTGCGTGGGCGGTTACCCGCCGGCTTCCTGCACCCTGACCATCAGCGACAGCCAAGTGGTGGTCGGCCAGACCGTCAGCTACCGCGGCGCCGGCTACACCCCGGGTGAGAAGGCGACCGCGACGGTGCACTCGACCCCCGTCGTCGTAGACACCACCACGGTCACCCCCGCAGGCGTGGCCAAGGGGAGCTTCACCGTCCCGCAGGTCTCCCTCGGCCAGCACACCTTGACGGTCGTCGGTGCCACTTCTGGAGCGGAGCGATCCGTGTCCTTCACCATCGTTGCGGCCCCCGCTGCGGCGCCGGTTCCCTCCGGTAACGGCTCCCTCGCCTTCACGGGGTCTGACACAGCCAAGACCGCGGGTGTCGGCGCCCTTCTGCTCCTCAGTGGCGGCGCCCTCACCGTGGCGAGCAAGCGCCGCAAGCGCGTCAACGCCGCCGCCTGACCCTTCCGTTTTGACGCCGGGTCGACGCCACCGGCTTCGCAAAGCCGGGTTCGCCGCGGCGATCGTCGCGGTTCTCTACGGCATTGTCCTCGCCTACCTGGCCATCCAGACCGACCGCCACCTGCGCAACGCGCAGGTGGCGGTCGGTCTGTTGGGTAGTTCGATGGTGCGCGCCGAGTCCACCCCTGCGCAGCTGGGCAGTCAGCTGCGCGGCGTCCAGTCCGAGTCCGCGGCGGCTCATCACGCGACCCAGGCGCTGCCGTGGAAGCTGGCAACCAAGGTGCCGCTTCTCGGTCGTCCGTTCGCGACGGTGCAAGGGGCCGCACGTGCAGTCGACGGGGTTGCGCGTTTGGTGCTTCCTCCCTTGGTGACCGCTCGAGACGACGTGCTGCACGCGGACCTCAAACAAGCTGCCGGGGGCATCAACCTGAGCCCGATCACCACCGCGGCGGCCCCGCTCGGCCGGGCGCAGCAGACCGCCATAGACATCTTGGACGATGCGCAAGCGCTGCCGGTCAGCCGGATTGGCCCCGTCGACCGCGGACGCACCCAGCTGATCGGTCAGCTCGAAACCCTCACGGGCCAGCTGACCGCGGCTCACGACGTGATGACAGTGCTCCCGCCCATGCTCGGCTCCAAGGGGCCGCGCCAGTACCTTCTGGCGTTCCAGAACAACTCGGAGGCGAGGGGCGCCGGCGGCCTGCCCGGTGTCTACGCGATAGTCCGGGCCGCCCGTGGCAGGGTGTCGATCGTCCACTACGGGGTGTCCGGCGACTTCACCGGAATTCGGGTGCCGCTCTCAGGGCTGAGCGCGGGATACGCGACCCAGTACGCCGGGGCTGACCCGGGCCGCTACTTCGGCAACACCACCGTCAGCCCGCACTTTCCCGACGACGCCCAACTGCTGATGCGCTACTGGGAGGCCAAGACCGGCGAGCGCCTCGATGGTGCAGCCGCGGTGGATCCTGTCGTCCTGTCGCTCCTCCTCGGGGTCAGCGGCCCGGCGCGCTTGCCCGACGGCGGCTCGGTGTCGGCCGCGAACGTCGTCGCGCTCACCGAACGGGACGCCTACCAGCGTTTCGCCGATCCCGCAGAGCGCAAGCAGTACCTGATCGGGGCGGCGAAGGCTGCCGCCGACCAGATCCTGCGCGCTGTGCCCACGCAGCCGAGCAAGTCCGCCGCCGCGCTGCGCACGGCGACCAACCAGCGGCGCCTGCTCGTCTTCAGCACCCGCGCGGCCGAGCAGAAGGTTCTTGCCGCGCACCAGATAGGGGGCGCCCTCAGCGACACCAAGGACCTGTACGCGGGCGTCGTCATCAACAATGCCGGTGGCAACAAGCTGGACTACTACCTCGCGCGCGACGTGACCTACCGCGGGGCAGCATGCGGCGTTTCGGGGAAGCACGCGGCGACTGTCACGATCCGCGTCACCAACCGTGCCCCCAAGTCAGGCCTGAGCAACTACGTCGCCGGCCGGGCTGACCATCCACTGGTGCCCACGGCCAAGGGAGCCAACCTCCTCCTGGTGAGCTACTACGCCACGAAGGGCGCGGGCTTCTCCGATGCGAGGCTCGATGGGAAGCAGGCCCTGCTCGCGGTTGACTCCGAGCGAGGGCGCCCCGTGTTCACAGCCACCGTGGAGATCCAGCCGGGGCAGACCCGGACCCTCAGCATGAAGATCGCCGAACCCGTAACAGCGCGCGGGCCGGTGACGACGTTGGTGCAACCGCTCGTTATCCCGCAGACGACGATGATCCAACCCGGCGCGGGCTGTCGCTAAAGCGGGTGGTGTCTAATTGGCTGCCTCTGTCGCGGCTGGCCAAAGGGACTAGGAAGGGGTCGTTCTTTCGGCGCTATCGGGCATCTAAAATGGGGCATTCAGGGCTGAGACTTTAAGGAACCTTTACCAAACACGGGTCATTCACTGACGTTCCGTCTAGTTTCTCCTCAACCGCGACAGGCACTGGCGCCTGACGCTTGGAGCAGGGGGCAGCATGCACAAGGAAGACCCGACCGTCAAGCAGCCCGCGTCGGGAGCCCGCGAGATTGACCGCCGGACGATTGCCAAGGGCGTGGCTTGGACCGTGCCGGTGGTCATCGTCGCTACGGCAGCGCCTGCTGCAGCCGCCTCCGGAGTGCCAACGACCACCTTCATCTCTTCGGGCGGTCAAGGGTCAGGCTGGAGCCTCAGCCTCACCGTCAGCAATACTCGCACGACGAGCGTGGCTATACAGTTGCTCACGCTCTACAAGAATGGCGGCAGCCAGAACCTGATAACCGGGACAGTTGTGGATGTCGCCACGGGCACGACATCAGTCCCCGTGTACGCCGCTGCCGGGGGATCGGCCAACAAGAAGGGGGACGAGTTCGCCCTTACTTTTCGGGTGTTGGATGACCCGCTGGTGACCCAGACCGTCACCTTGGCCTGACCCTTCGGCATATTGCGACGCCGGCCTCCTGGAGCCCCAGCAACATTCCTCGTACGTCCGCCATATCCTCAAGGGCTTGCGGCCCAAGTGCCTGAGACAGTTCCTCGACACTGCAACTTCGGTTGAGTGAGCGCCAGACCAAAGAAGCCGCTGCAGAGAGCAGGCGAGGTTGAAGAGTACCTCTCAGATCCAAGAGGACGATGCGGTCGCCGTCGTCGACAAAGGCCACTCCTGGCGCGCGGGACCAGACACTGGCAGCTTCTGTCACGGTGCTGCCTGATCCGCGCGGCGGGCGGCTCGTATGCCGCGGGCGAGATATCGGGCGGCGCGAAGCCAGCGCTCGGCCTGGAGCCGCGCAATGTTCCTTCTGGTGCGAGGCAGACCCACGTGTGCGCTGAACAGCTCGTCTGATGGCATCAAGAGCGCGCGCCAGGCCAGCCGTGGCTTTTCGCGCCAGGGTCGGTGTCGCAGCTCGATGAGCCATGAAGACGTGGGGACGCCTGAGCTCTGCTGTAGAACCCGCCAACGTCGCAGAAGCTCGGGCTCCGCGTTGCTCTCAATTGGGGCTGTTCCGAGACGGTCCAGCACGGGGTGCAGGGTCTCAGAACTTCCCGTGGCTGCGGCTAGGCCCGCAAATGCACGGCATAAGTCGCGGCCCCCTCGATCGAGCGCAGCCGTGACGAACTCGACGTCCGCGTGCGTGGGGCCGAACTGCGGATCGCGCAGGGCGTGCAGCGCAACGATGGCCGCCTGGGCGAGGAAATCGGCACAGGGGACTGGCCAGTGCGCGACATCCAGCGTGATGCGCCGTGTCCACAGCTCCTCGAACACGACGTCTTCCGGCGCGAGGAATCCAGGGAAGTTGAAGTGGATGTCAAGGTCACAGGGCCACTCGTCGTGGATGTAGTGGACGGAGTGGTCAAAGAGGTACTTCGCAGCGTGATCTAGCTGCGCCGCGCTGCTCTTTGGCACGCGTCGTCGCCAGCCGCAGCGCTCCAGAGAGGGTCCCAGTCGCTCGAGGCCGCCGGGCTCGCACAAGACGTCGACGTCGCTGGAGGGACGCGGGGGCCGTGCGCCGAGCGCCACTGCGGTCGGGCCCTTGATGAACAGGATGCGGACGCCCTCGAGCTCCGCGAGCCGCGCCACCAGGGCATGTGCCAGCGGCACTGCCTCCGACAGCCGCAGCTCGGCGGTCTCAGCCAAGCTCGACCAGTCCCTGCTGCTGCAACGCCTGGAGCGCTGCCTCCGTCATCTCCGTCGCGCTGTGGCCCGTGGGCGGGTGGCCGAACCGGTCGGTCAGGTCGACCGTCAGCTCGTCGACGTCACGCCAGTCCCCGGTCAGCTCGAGCAACGTCGTGCCGATGGCCGACAGCCGGATGACCTGGCGTCCGAGAAGCACCACCGACTCGCCGTCGCGGACCACCTCGTCGTGCACCGGGACCCTGCGCGCCCTCATGCGCCCGTCTCCAGCCAGCCATCCACCAGGGGAGCGAGGTCCTCGGCTTCGGCGTAGGTCACCCGCACCACACCACCGACGTTGTCGCACAGGGCGGCCATGCGCTGCAACGGTTTCTCCATCTCCGGCAGGTGCGAGGTCTCAGGCGTGAGAGCGGCGATGGCATCGAGCGTCGGCACGGCCTCCACGGCCGGCGGACCGGCATACCCGTCTTGTCGGTCGAGCAGCACGACCGCCACGAGGGACCCCTGCGGCGCGGGCGCCAAGACCCCCAGCTCCAACGGATCGGTCTCGTCCTTCCACAGGCCGGCCGGCTGGCGACGGATGGACAGCGGCTTCGGGTAGGGGAGCACCGTGTCGTCCGCGGTCACGGCCACGGTCTCGTCGGAGACGTACCCGCGGCCCGGACCCAGCGTGCGGATGAGCGTCGTCTTGCCGGTGCCACCAGGTCCCACCAGGGCCACCACGGCGCCGGTGTCAGGAGACTGGATGCCGGCAGCATGCAGCATGACGAGTCGACCCATCTGGGCGTCGATGGCGGCCCTGGTGACGGCTTGGGTGAGGAGCTGCATGAGGTCGGGCAGCACCTGCCCGGCCACGACCCCCGCCTCGAGGTCGGTGACCGTCTCGCTGCAGTCGTCGTGGGTCACCCGCACCACGGCGTCGAAGCCGTCGCCCTCGGGCGCTGCGCACAAGTGCCATACGCGCTCGATCTCGGCGATGGCGGCGTCCGCCCTGTTGCCCTCGACGGCCACCGCCACCGTTGCCCCCAGGGCAACCAGGCGGATCGGGGGCGTCCTCGGGTGATCGGTTGGAATTACCACAGTCCGACCCTAAGGGAGCAGACCCGCAGTTAGCCTCCCTTTGCTGCACCTCGCGCCGCTGGAGCGCTGTCTTGAAGGGACTCACCCGCCGTGGAACTCACCGACTACCTACGCGTTGCCCGCGCCTACTGGAAGGGCATCGTCGCGTTCGTGCTGCTCGGGGTTGCCGTCGCTGGTGGGGTGAGCCTCACCACGCCGAAGGTCTACCAGGCCGACGCGAGCGGGTTCGTCAGCGCCGGGGCGAGCAGCAACCCCGGTGAGGCCTCCGTGGGTGACTCGCTGGCCAAGTCGCGCGCCACCTCCTACGTCGACCTCGCCAAGAGCCGGGCGACGGCCCAGGACGTCATCCAGGCGCTCGGCCTCGACGCCCAGCCGGCCGGCCTGATCGGCCGCATCTCTGTGCAGCAGCCTCTCGACACCGTGCTGCTCAAGATCAGCGCGCGGGCCGCGACCCCACGCGGGGCGCAGCAG
The DNA here is from genome assembly GCF_052114585.1 of Pedococcus sp. 2YAF34. Lineage (NCBI taxonomy): Bacteria > Bacillati > Actinomycetota > Actinomycetes > Micrococcales > Intrasporangiaceae > Pedococcus > Pedococcus sp. 2YAF34. The sequence continues at coordinate 150,018 of NZ_JBFRFA010000004.1, read as the reverse complement.
CTGGCCGACGCCTGGGTGGCCGCCCTGGCCCGTCAGGTGCAAGCCGTCGAGAACCCGAGCGGCAAGGCGGCGCAGGCCCTGCGTGTCGTGCCCATCGAGTCGGCCGCGCTGCCCGGCGCACCGGTCTCACCCAACACCCGACGCAACCTCGCCCTCGGCTTCGTGCTCGGGCTCATGCTGGGTCTGGGCTACGCGCTGCTGCGCAGCCAGCTCGACCGGCGGGTCCGCGAGCCCGAGGTGGTCGAGCGCGACTTCGGCGTCACGGTCGCCGGGGCGATCCCGGAGACCTCCGCGCTGGTGCGGAAGAAGGGTGGACTGGTGCCGCTGGTCGTGGCCGGGCCGCGGGGCGAGAAGGACCCCGTGCACTCTGCCGAGTCGTTCCTGAAGCTGCGCACCAACCTGCAGTTCATGGACATCGACAACCCGCCACGGGTCATCGTCATCACCAGCCCGCTGCCCGGCGACGGCAAGTCCACCGTCGCCATGAACCTCGCGGCTGCACTGTCGATGTCGGACCGTCGCGTGGTGCTGATCGACGGTGACCTGCGGCGGCCGGTCATCGCCGACAGCTTCGGGCTCATCGAGGGGCTCGGCCTGACCGACGTGCTCATTGGCAGCGTGGAGTTCGAAGAGGTGGTCCAGCAGGTGGGTGATCTGCCCAACCTGTCGGTGCTGGCCGCCGGCCGCGTGCCGCCGAACCCCAGCGAGATGCTCGGCTCGAAGGCCATGCGACGGCTGCTCGAACGGCTGGGGGAGAGCCACACCGTCATCGTCGACGCCCCGCCGCTGCTGCCGGTGACGGACGCCGCGGTGCTGACCGCGTCAGCGGATGGTGCGCTGGTCGTCGTCAGTGCCGGCCACACGCTCGACACCCAGCTGCGCGACGCGCTGGCCAACCTCGGTGCCGTCAACGGACACACGCTCGGAGTCGTGCTCAACCGCGTCTCGCCGAAGAGCTCCAGCGCCGGTTACTACAGCGGGAACTACGCACCGCTCGAGGAGCGCCCGCAGCGGCCGGTCGCCCCCGCGGCCCACGAGCCCGCCACGCGATAGGCCGGCCCCAAACAGCCCTATCTGGCGGCGGCGGCGGTGGCGGGGGCGGGCTTGGCCGAGCCGGTGCAGCGCTCGACCATGCCGAGCAGCGTGCGGTCGTGCTCGACGACGACCCCGTCCTGGGCGCGCACCGACCACAGGCAGACGGGACATTGGTTCCGGAGGGGCATGGCCGAACCGTACGTCCCGACGGGTCAAGGCGCGGTCAAGAGTGCGTCTGCAACGAGCCGTTTTTCCGACTCGCGAGCTGCGCGTAGTACTCCCGGCAGGCGGCATACGTGGGAAGCAGACCCTGCGCCTCGGCCTCCGCAAGCGTGGGCGCCGACTGGTCCTTCGCTGAGAGCAGCGGCTGTTCCATCCCCTCCGGCAGGTGCAGGCCGATCGCGGGATCCAACGGGTGGATGCCGTGCTCGCGGCTCGGGGTGTAGGGGGTGGTGACCAGGTACATCGCCGTCGTGTTGTCCTCCAGGGCGGCGAACGCGTGGCCCATGCCCTCGGGGAGGTAGACCGCACGCCGGTCCTTGGTGTCGAGCAGGACCGCCTCCCACCGCCCGAAGGTGGGAGAGCCGACGCGGATGTCCACGACGAAGTCGAGCAGTGATCCGCTCAGGACGGTGATGTACTTCGCCTGCGAGGGGGGCACGTCGGCGAAGTGGATGCCGCGCACCGTCCCGCGGGACGACACCGACACGTTGGTCTGGACGATGTCCGGGCGGTGGCCGATGGCCTCGGCGAGCAGGTCGCCGCGGAAGGACTCGAGAAACCGACCCCGATCGTCCACAAGCTGCCGCGGGGTGATCTCGAAGGCGTCGGCGATGGCCAGTGGCCGGATCTCCATCAGGCGGCGCCGTTCGCTTCGGTGAGCAGCTCTGTCAGGTAGGCGCCGTAGCCACTCCTGCCCAGGGACTGCGCCCTGGAAGCCAGCTCCTCGTCGTCGAGCCACCCGTTGCGCCAGGCGATCTCCTCCACGCACCCGATCTTGAGGCCCTGCCGCTGCTCCACCACGTGGACGAACTGCGCCGAGTTCATGAGCCCCTCGAAGGTCCCCGTGTCGAACCAAGCTGTCCCGCGAGGCAGGACGGTCACACTGAGGTCGCCGCGGCGCAGGTAGGCGTCGTTGATGGCGGTGATCTCGAGCTCCCCGCGCGAGCTGGGCGTCAGGTCACGGGCGAGTCCGACGACGTCGTTGTCATAGAAGTAGAGACCCGGAACGGCGTAGCTTGACCTGGGCCGTGCCGGCTTCTCCTCGATGGACAGCACGGTGCCGTCCGGGGCGAACTCGACGACGCCATAGGCCGACGGCTCGGTCACGTGGTAGGCGAAGATGTGGCCCCCCTCGACGACGGTGTTGGCGTGCAAGGCGGTGCCGAGCCCACTGCCGTAGAAGATGTTGTCGCCGAGGATGAGGGCGACCGAGTCGTCACCGATGAAGTCCGCGCCGATGATGAACGCCTGGGCCAGGCCTTCGGGCTTGGGTTGCACGGCATACGTCAGCTCGATGCCCCACTGGGAGCCGTCACCCAGGAGCCGCTCGAACTGCGGGCCGTCCTCCGGGGTCGTGATGACGAGCACCTCCCGGATGCCGGCCATCATCAGGGTGGACAGCGGGTAGTAGATCATCGGCTTGTCGTAGACCGGCATGAGCTGCTTGCTGATCCCGAGCGTGATCGGGTGCAGTCGCGTGCCGGATCCGCCGGCCAGGATGATCCCCTTCATGGGGACAGACCATACTGACCGGCCACGCGGGCTCGCTCCGATAACCTCCCCGCATGAAGGTCCTCGTCACCGGTGCGGCAGGGTTCATCGGGTCCAACTTCGTCATCAGGGCACGTCAGGTGCGACCTGACTGGCGGCTCACCGTCCTCGACTCGATGACCTACGCCGCGAACCTCTCGTCGCTGGAGCCGGTCGCCGAGGACGTCAAGGTCGTCAAGGGTTCGGTCGCCGACCCCCATCTGGTGGACGAGCTCGTGGCCGCGCACGACCTGGTCGTCCACTTCGCCGCCGAGTCGCACAACGACAACTCGCTCGACGACCCCTGGCCGTTCATCGACACCAACATCATCGGCACCTACCAGCTGATCCAGGCGGTTCGTCGCCACGACAAGCGGATGCACCACGTGTCGACCGACGAGGTCTACGGCGACCTCGAGCTCGACGACCCCGCGAAGTTCACCGAGTCGACACCTCTCAACCCCTCGAGCCCCTACTCCGCGTCCAAGGCCAGCGCAGACCTGTTGGTGCGGGCGTGGATCCGGTCGTTCGGCCTCAAGGCGACGGTCTCCAACTGCTCCAACAACTACGGCCCCCGCCAGCACGTCGAGAAGCTCATCCCGCGCCAGGTCACTGGCATCATCGACGGGGTGAAGCCCAAGCTCTACGGCGAGGGGCTCAACGTCCGCGACTGGATCCACGTCGACGACCACAACGACGCCGTCATCACCATCATCGAGCAGGGCCGGCTCGGGGAGACCTACCTCATCGGCGCCGACGGCGAGATGAACAACCGCGACATCATCGGCCTCATCCTCGAGCTCATGGGCAAGCCCGCCGACTGGTACGACCACGTGCCGGACCGCCCCGGCCACGACCTGCGCTACGCCATCGACGCGACCAAGCTGCGCACCGAGACCGACTGGCGTCCGGCGCACCCCGACGTCCGCTCAGGCCTCGCCGACACGATTGCCTGGTACGAGGACAACCAGCACTGGTGGCGTGCCGCCAAGGGGGCCGCCGAGGCCCGCTACGCCCGGCTCGGCCGCTGATGGCTCGCTGGCTCGTCACCGGCGCGGCCGGCATGCTCGGCCTCGACCTCCAGGTCGCGCTCGCCCTCAGCGGCGTCCCCGACAAGGACGTGACGGCCCCGACCCGCGCAGACCTCGACATCACCGACGCCGACGCCGTGCGTGACGCGGTCCGCGGCCACGACGTGGTCGTGAACTGCGCGGCATACACCGCCGTCGACGAGGCCGAGACGCACGAGGCGCAGGCGTTCGCGGTCAACGCGATCGGGGCCTCCAACGTCGCTGCCGCCTGTCGCGAGACGGGTGCACGCCTGGTGCACGTCTCCACCGACTACGTGTTCGCCGGCGACGCCGACGAGCCATATGCCGAGGACGCACCCCTCGCGCCCCTGTCGGCCTACGGGCGGTCCAAGGCGGCAGGGGAGTGGGCGGTGCAGGCGCACTGCTCGCGTGCCTGGACCGTCCGCACCGCGTGGCTCTACGGCGGCAGCGGCCCCAGCTTCGTGCGGACCATGGCCCGTCTCGCGCAGTCGCACGAGACGCTGTCGGTGGTGGACGACCAACGAGGGCAGCCGACGTGGACGATGGACGTGGCCGAGGCGATCCTGCGCCTGGTCGAACAGGACGCCCCCTTCGGCATCTGGCACGCGACGAGCCGAGGTGAGACGTCGAAGTACGGCCTCACCCGGGAGGTATTCACCCTCCTCGGGCTCGACCCCGACCGGGTCAAGCCCACCACGAGTGATGCCTTTCCGCTGCCTGCTCCACGTCCGGCGTACAGCGTGCTCGGCCACGACGCCTGGCGCATGGCGCGCATCGCCCCGCTGCCCGAGTGGCGCGAGAGCCTGGCCCGCGCCCTGCCGGACGTCATCGACCCGTCCTGATCCCGCGCGCAGGAGGACCTCGGACTAGGGTCGAAGGCATGCTCGCTGCCTACGCCTCCAGCCAGTCCGCCGACGACCCGCTCTCCGGCCTCGAGGTGGGGGAGCGCCCCGACCCCGAGCCCCGCGAGGGCTGGACCACCGTCTCGCTGCGCGCCTCTGGCCTCAACCATCACGACGTCTGGTCGCTGCGCGGGGTGGGCCTCCCGGCCGACCGCCTGCCGATGGTCCTCGGCTGTGACGGCGCCGGCGTCGACCCCGACGGCAACGAGGTCATCGTCCACGCGGTCATCCCCAGCGACGGCTGGCGCGGCGACGAGACCCTCGACCCCCGCCGCACCCTGCTGTCCGAGCTGCACGACGGCACGCTGGCCCAGAAGGTCAGCGTGCCCGTCGGCAACCTCGTCCCCAAGCCCGAGGGTCTTTCGTGGGAGCACGCGGCCTGCCTGTCCACCGCGTGGCTCACGGCCTACCGGATGCTGTTCACCAACGCCGCCCTGACGCCCGGCGCGACCGTGCTGGTCCAGGGCGCGGGCGGCGGTGTGGCCACCGCCCTCGTGCAGCTCGGCAACGCCGCCGGGTACCGCATGTGGGTCACCGCGCGCGACGAGGAGAAGGGGCGCCGGGCCCTCGAGATCGGCGCCGACCGTGCGTTCGGCAGCGGTGAGCGCCTGCCGGCCCGGGTCGACGCCGTGATGGAGACCGTCGGCGCCGCGACCTGGTCGCACTCGGTCAACTCGCTCAACCCCGGCGGCACCATCGTCATCTCCGGCGCCACCTCCGGCGACGCCCCGGCGAAGGCCGAGCTGACGAAGATCTTCTTCAAGCAGCTGCGCGTCGTCGGCTCCACGATGGGCACCCGCGGCGAGCTCGAGCGGCTCGCGCAGTTCGTCGCGCACCGGGGTATCGAGCCGGTGGTCGACTCGGTCATGCCGCTGGCGCAGGCGCGGGACGGGTTCGCGAAGATGGCCGCCGGCGACGTCTTCGGCAAGATCGTCTTCACCGTCTGACTGGCGCCCACGGGCGGGGGCGGCCGACGCGTGGCGCGGGCCGCCCGTGGGCAGGGTCAGCTGGGTGAGATCTGCAGCCAGTCGTACCAGCCGTTGTGGAGCACCAGCCACGCGATGAGGCCGTACCCCGCCTGCCCCGGGTGGTGCGCCACCCGGCTCGCCGCCAGGTCGGTGCGCCACTGCTCGTGCCCCAGCAGCGGTCGGTAGCAGTCGACGAACGGCACGTCGCGCCGGTTGCAGACGTCGGCCTGTGCCTCCACGAGGACGTCGAGCTTGGTGTTGAGCTCGTCGTCGTCGGTCGGGGGAGGGCTGACCACGAACGTGCCGATGCCGGCGCTCGCCGCGTCGTCGAGGATGTTGGCGAGGTTGAGCCGGTGGCGGGCGAGCGTCACGCCGGATGCGGCGTCGTTGGTGCCGACCGAGATCACCAGGCGCTTCTCCGAGCGGCCGCGCCAGCGCGGCGCGCACTCGCTCTTCCAGCGCCCGAGGATGTCCGCCGAGGTGTCGCCGCGGACGCCGAGGTTGTATGCCGTGAGCTCGAGGTCGGGGTGGTGCGTGCGCCCCACGACGCGGGACACCCAGCCCTGGCCCTTGGGGTCGCCGACCCCGGCCACCATCGATGCGCCGAGGAAGACCATCGCGACGTCGCGGGGCCCGTCGGCGGCGACCTGGAACTCGGCACTCGGGGTGAAGGTGGGCTCGCTCACGCGCTGGTCCTCATCGTCGTCATCTGGTCGTCTCGTTCACTCGTCATCGTCGTCGAGCCGGGCCAGCCAGGTGGCCAGCCGCTCGACGGGGGTCTCGAACTCGGGGTTGAGGTCGACGAACGTCCGCAGCTGCTCGGCCAGCCACTCGAAGGAGACCTCTTCCTCGCCCCGTCGCGTAGCGAGCTCCTCGATTCCACGATCGGTGAAGTACACGCTGCAACACTAACGGGGCGCGGCCCCCAGCCTGACGAGGGCACGCGCCCACGGCGACACGAGCGCCTACTTCGTCATCGCCTCGTAGATGAGGACGGCGTCGACGGCTGCGAAGGCGACCAGCAGCGCGGACACCAGACGGCGGCGCCGCTCGCCGCGGCGGTCGCGGGCGCTGGGCGCTGGCTTGGTGTCAGTGATCGGCTGCACCCCCGGATCCTCCCAGCGCCCAGCAGGCCCCCGCCTCAGTCGATCGGCCGGTTCGGCCCCCACCGGAAGAACGAGGTGTCCGGCTCTTTCTCCGTGTAACGCCAGATGAGTTCGCTTTGGACACAGGTATGCCGCGCGGCCCGTGGGCCACGCGGCATACCTGTCGTTGCGTCTGGTTGTGCTTGTCGGTCAGCGCGCCAGGGCTGCGGCGATCAGCTCGGCCTGCTGCTCGGCGTGGCGCTTGCTCGACCCGGTGGCAGGCGAGGCCGAGGCCTTGCGCGACACCACCTGCAGGGCGCGGGTCTCGCCGAGGTCGGCGAGGGCCTGCGGCAGGTTTAGCGCCATGAACGGCCACGCGCCCTGGTTGCGGGGCTCGTCCTGCACCCAGACCACGTCGGCGTTCGGGTACTTCGCGAGCTCGACGGCGATCTCCTTGGCCGGCAGGGGAGCGAGCTGCTCCACCCGCACGATCGCGGTCGCGCCGTCGTCGGCCTTGTCGCGGGCGGCCTCGAGGTCGTAGACCACCTTGCCGCTCGCGAGCAGCACCCGCGTCACCCCGGAGGCGTCGAGCTGCTTGCGCTCGGGCAGCACCGGGCGGAACGTGCCGGTGGTGAAGTCCTCCGGCATGCTGCTCGCCGCCTTGAGCCGCAGCATCGACTTCGGGGTGAAGACGATGAGCGGACGACGCGGACGGGCGTAGGCCTGGCGACGCAGCAGGTGGAAGTAGCTCGCCGGCGTCGACGGGTAGGCCACCGTCATGTTGTCCTCGGCGCACATGGTCAGGAAGCGCTCGATACGCGCCGAGGAGTGGTCCGGTCCCTGGCCCTCGTAGCCGTGGGGGAGCAGCAGCACGACGGACGAGCGCTGGCCCCACTTCTGCTCCGAGGAGGAGATGAACTCGTCGACGACCGTCTGCGCGCCGTTGAAGAAGTCGCCGAACTGCGCCTCCCACAGCACGAGCGCGTCAGGGCGCTCGACCGAGTAGCCGTACTCGAAGCCCATCGCCGCGAACTCCGACAGCAACGAGTCGTAGACCCAGAACCGGGCCTGGCCGTCGCCGAGGTAGAGCAGCGGCGTCCACTCCTCGGCGGTGCTCTTGTCGATGAGCACCGCGTGGCGCTGGACGAACGTGCCACGGCGGCTGTCCTGCCCGGCGAGGCGCACCGGGGTGCCCTCCATGAGCAGCGACCCGAACGCCGCGAGCTCGCCGGTGGCCCAGTCGATGCCACCGTCGCGCATCGAGGCCGCGCGCTTCTCCATCGCCTGCGCCAGCTTGGGGTGCACGGTGAAACCGGGCGGCGGGTTCACGAACGCGTCACCGATGTGCTGGAGAACGTCGGCGGTGATGGCCGTCTGGTCGGCGGCCCGGGTGCTGGTGTCCTTCGCCTGCGCCGACGGCGGCTCGAGGCCGGAGTGACCCTCGGCGTCGGTGCCGGCCAGCGTGGGGTTGGTGGCCTCCTCGGAAGCCTCCTTGAGGGCGGCCTTGGTCTCGACGAACACGCGCTCCAGCTGCTGCTGGTAGTCGCGAAGCGCCGCCTCGGCCTCCTCCTGCCCGATGTCGCCACGGCCGATGAGGGCCTCGGTGTAGAGCTTGCGGACCGAGCGCTTGGCCTCGATGAGGTTGTACATCAGCGGCTGGGTCATCGACGGGTCGTCGCCCTCGTTGTGGCCACGGCGGCGGTAGCACACCATGTCGATGACGACGTCCTTGTTGAACTCCTGCCGGAACTCGTAGGCCAGCTCGGCCACGCGGACGCAGGCCTCCGGGTCGTCACCGTTCACGTGGAAGATCGGCGCCTGGATCATGCGCGCGACGTCGGTGGAGTAGGTGCTCGACCGCGAGGCGCTCGGCGAGGTCGTGAACCCGACCTGGTTGTTGATGACGACGTGGATCGTGCCGCCGGTGCGGTAGCCGCGCAGCTGCGACAGGTTGAGCGTCTCCGCCACGACGCCCTGGCCGGCGAACGCCGCGTCACCGTGCATGAGCAACGGCAGCACGGTGAAGTCCTCACCGGCGAGGTCGAGGCGGTCCTGCTTGGCGCGGGTGATGCCCTCGAGCACCGGGTTGACGGCCTCGAGGTGGGAGGGGTTGGCCGCGAGGTAGACCTTGGTCTTGCTGCCGTCCTCGGCGACGAACTCGCCCTCGGTGCCCAGGTGGTACTTCACGTCGCCGGAGCCCTGCACGGACTTGGGGTCCTGCTTGCCCTCGAACTCGCGGAAGATCTGGCCGTAGGACTTGCCCGCGATGTTGGCGAGCACGTTGAGGCGCCCGCGGTGCGGCATACCGATGCACACCTCGTCCATGGAGTCGGCGGCGGCGCGGCACAGGATGCGGTCGAGCAGCGCGATGACCGACTCGCCACCCTCGAGGCTGAACCGCTTCTGGCCCACGAACTTGGTCTGCAGGAACGTCTCGAACGCCTCGGCGGCGTTAAGGCGACGCAGGATCCGCAGCTGCTCGTCGGGACCCGGCTTGGCGTAGCCGACCTCGATCTTGGCCTGCAGCCAGCGGCGCTGCTCGGGGTCCTGGATGTGCATGTACTCGGTGCCGATGGTGCGGCAGTAGGAGTCACGCAGGATGCCGAGGATCTTGCGCAGGCGCAGCATCGGCGCCCCACCGAAGCCACCCGTCGCGAAGTCGCGCTCGAGGTCCCACAGGGTGAGCCCGTGCGACGTCACGTCGAGGTCGGGGTGGCGGCGCTGGCGGTACTCCAGCGGGTCGGTGTCGGCCATGAGGTGGCCGCGCACGCGGTAGGCGTGGATGAGCTCCTGCACGCGCGCCGTCTTGTTGACGTCGTCGTCGTGGTGGGCCGAGATGTCCTGGACCCAGCGGACCGGCTCGTAGGGCAGGCGCAGCGACTCGAAGATCTCGTCGTAGAAGCCGTTCTCGCCGAGCAGCAGCTGGTGCACGATCCGCAGGAAGTCACCGGACTGCGCGCCCTGGATGATGCGGTGGTCGTAGGTGCTGGTCAGGGTGAGGATCTTGGATACGGCGTTGCGGTTGAGGGTCTCCTGGCTCGCGCCCTGCCACTCGGCGGGGTACTCGAGCGCGCCGACGCCGATGATCGCGCCCTGTCCGGCCATCAGGCGCGGCACCGAGTGGACGGTGCCGATCGTGCCCGGGTTGGTCAGGGTGAGGGTGGTGCCCTGGAAGTCCTCGACGGTCAGCTTGCCGCCGCGGGCCTTCTTGACGACGTCCTCGTAGGCGGTCCAGAAGTGCGCGAAGTCCATCGACTCGGCGGACTTGATCGAGGGGACGAGCAGCTGGCGGGTGCCGTCGGGCTTGGCCATGTCGATGGCGAGGCCGAGGTTGACGTGGCCGGGCACGACCAGCGCCGGCTTGCCCTTCTCGTCGGTGGTGTAGCCGTTGTTCATCTCCGGCATGTGGCCCAGCGCCTTGACCAGGGCGTAGCCGATGAGGTGGGTGAACGACACCTTGCCACCGCGCGAGCGCGCCAGGTGGTTGTTGATGACGACGCGGTTGTCGATCAGGAGCTTGGCCGGGACCGCGCGCACGCTGGTCGCGGTCGGCACCGTCAGCGACGACTCCATGTTGGTCACCGTGCGGGCGCTGGCGCCACGCAGCGGCTTGACCTCGTCCTGGTTGACCGGGCCGGTGGCCTTGGGGACCTCGGGGTCGCGGGGCTTGGGCTGCTCCTTGGCGGCCGCGGCCTCCTTGTCCTCCGGCTTGTCCGCGACCGCGGTGTCGGTCTTCGCGTCGGAGCGGTCGGTGCTCGTCGCCTGCGGCTTGCCCGAGTCGGTGGCCGACGATGCCTTCGCGGTGGTGGCCGGCTGGGCGCTCGCCGAGGCCGGCTTGGCGGCCTGGGCCGGGGCGCTTGCCGGGGCCGGGGCGCTCTCCTGCGCGGCGGGCTTCGACGCGGCCGGGGCGGTCGGGGCCTGCGCGGTCGGGGCCGACGACGTGCCGCCGTTCACCGACCCGTTGCCCTCGCCCTCCGACGGCTGGTAGTCCTCGAAGAACGACCACCACGCCTTGTCGACGGAGTTCTTGTCGTTCTTGTACTGCTCATAGAGCTCGTCCACGAGCCACTCGTTCGGCCCGAAGGCCGCCATGGGGTCGCTGGTCGGGGACTGGTCGGGCACGGCGGATACGCCTCTTTCGTAGCGTCGACAATGACGGGCAATGGGTCCCCCCAGCCTATCCCCGTCGGCGTGCTCGGCGTCATCCGGGTGAGCCGCCGCGAGACGGGGCGCGGCGGCCGCGCCATACCCCTCCCCACCTGCGGGTATGCCGCGGGGCCGGCCTCCTCGCGGAAACCGGCCCCACGACCATACGCGGGAGGGTGGTCGACTAGCTGATGTCGCTGCGGACCGTCCGCCAGGAACCGAACCCGGCCAGCACCGCGGCATACGCGGCCAGCACCAGCGCTCCTCCCCACCAGGCGAGCTGGGGGGCGGCGTCAGCACCACTCTGGGTGACGCCGTTGACCATCGAGTTGGTGGCCGCGCCGGGCATGTACTCGACGATGTGCTCGCGCCCGAACTCCCACAGGCCGAGCAGCACCCGGGCGATGGGCTCGACGATCCACGCGACGCCCACCGAGATGAGCAGGGCCGCCACCTGGTTGGGGATGAGGATGCCGGCGCCGAGGCCGATCAGCGCCCAGAGGCCCAGGACGAGGAGGCTGAGCGCGAGGGTGCGGAAGACGCCCGAGGACGGGAACGGCTCGAAGCCGCGGGCGTTGAGGACGATGGCCCCGGCAATGACGGAGCCGACGAGCGAGATCAGGCCGTAGATCGCGCCGATGCCGAGCAGGGCGATGACCTTGGCGCCCATCACCCTTCCGCGACGAGGCACCCCCAGGAACGTGCTGGTGATGGTCTTGTGCCGGTACTCGGAGCCGATCTGCATGACGCCGATGGTCAGCGTGAGGAGGTATCCCAGGCTGAGGCCGCCGGTGTAGACGCTGTTGGCGATCTGCTCGGCGGTGCCCGTCGGGGCGCCCTCGCCACCACCGGTTGCGGCGTCGCTGGTCAGCAGGAAGCCGAAGGCGACCGCGAGACTGGCTCCGGCGACGAACATCGCGATGGCCATGCCCCACCACATGCGGGTGGTGAAGAACTTGCGCAGCTCGGCGCGGACGGCGGCGGTCATGCGTGTGCCCCTTCCTGTCCGGCGAGGGCTTGCCCCTCGGTGGAGGTCCCTTCGCCGAGATTGCGGTTCGTGCCCTCGGTGAGCTGGAAGAAGACGTCCTCCAGGTCGGTCGTGGCGGCGCGGAGCTCGTAGACCGGCAGGCCGGCCCTCAGGGCGACGTCGCCGACGAGGCGCAGGTCGGCGGTGTCCACGAGCAGCCCCCCGTCCTGGGCCGAGCTGGTCAGGTCGGCGACCCGCAGGGCGCCGGCCAGCGCGTCCGCGTCGGTGGTCTTCACGATGGCGCCACCGCTGCCGTGCAGCTCGCTCATGGCGCCCTGCTTGACGAGGCGGCCGTTGGAGATGATGACGACGTCGTCGACGGTCTGTTCGACCTCCTGGAGCATGTGGCTGGAGATGAGGACGGTCTTGCCCTGGCTCGAGAGGTGGCGCAGGAACCCGCGCAGCCAGCGGATGCCCTCGGGGTCGAGGCCGTTGGCGGGCTCGTCCAGGATGAGGACCTGCGGGTCGCCCAGGAGAGCCGCGGCGAGGCCCAGGCGCTGCCGCATACCCATCGAGTAGCCGCCCGCGCGCTTGCGGGCAGCCGCCGGGATGCCCACCAGCTCGAGCATCTCGTCCACGCGGCCCGCACCCACGCCCATGGTGTCCGCGAGGACCCGCAGGTGGTTGCGGCCCGTGCGGCCGGGGTGAAAGTTCGTGGCCTCGAGGGCCGAGCCCACGGTCGCCATCGGCGCGTCGATGTCGTGGTAGCGCCGACCGCCAATGGTGGCAGCCCCGCTCGTCGGCGTGATCAGCCCGAGCAGCATGCGCAGGGTCGTGGTCTTGCCGGCGCCGTTGGGCCCGAGGAAGCCGGTGATGCGGCCGGGCTCGACGGTGAAGGACAGGTCGTCGACGGCGGTGAAGCTGCCGAAGCGCTTGGTGAGGTTGCGGACCTCGATGCGCCCGGCGCCGTGCGCGCCGCTCGTCGGTGTGGTCGGTGTGGTGGTGGTCATCGTTCCCCCGGTCTCAGGTGCATGGGCGTCATCCTCCCAACTGACGCAGGGGGAGGGTCAACGCGGTTTGTCCCCGGCGCGTCGCGCGACCCTAGGATGGCCGCACTATGACCGAATGGTTGCTGGTCCTTGCCGGCGTGGGGTTGACGGTCGGGACCGCTGTCTTCGTGGCGACCGAGTTCTCGCTCGTCGCACTGGACCGCCCGACGGTGCAGAAGGCGATCGACGCCGGCGACGGTCGTGCCGAGACCGTGCTGGGGTCGCTGCGCCGGCTGTCGACCCAGCTGTCCGCGGCGCAGGTGGGCATCACGCTGACCACCCTCATCCTGGGGTTCCTCACCACCCCCTCGCTGGGCAAGCTCCTGCAGACGCCGCTCGGGTCGCTCGGCCTCGCCGGGACGACCCTCGACTCCGTCTCCTCGACGCTCGCCCTGGCCATCGCGACCGTGTTCTCCATGGTCTTCGGCGAGCTGCTGCCGCAGTTCCTGGGGATATCGGCGCCCCTCGCGACGGCCAAGGTCGTGACGATGCCGGTCCGCGCGTTCGCCCTCGTCTCGCGCCCCCTGATCGTGGTCCTCAACGGCTCCGCCAACCTCTTCCTGCGCGCCCTCGGCATCACCCCGCAGGAGGAGCTGTCCGGGGCGCGGACCCCGCAGGAGCTCGCCTCCCTGGTGCGCCGGTCGGCCGAGGCGGGGACGCTCGACGAGGGCACCGCCCGGCTCGTGACGCGCTCACTCGGCTTCGGTGAGCAGACCGCGGCTGACGTCATGAGCCCGCGCGCCCGGTCGTCGTCCATCGAGCGCACCGCGACCGCCGACGACGTCGTCCGGCTCGCGCGCCGTACCGGCCACTCCCGCTTCCCCGTCACCGGCGAGGACTGGGACGACATCGACGGCGTCGTCCACGTCAAGCGCGCCATCGCCGTCCCGCACGAGCGGCGCCCCGACGTCCCCGTCTCCGCGCTGATGGTGCCGCCGCTGCTCGTGCCCGAGACGATCCGGCTCGACCCGCTGCTGCTCATGCTGCGCGAGCACGGGCTCCAGCTAGCCATCGTCGTCGACGAGTACGGCGGGACCGCCGGCATCGTCACCCTCGAGGACGTCGTCGAGGAGATCGTGGGGGAGGTGTCCGACGAGCACGACGTGTTCCGGACGACCGGCCGCGAGCTGACCGACGGGTCGTGGACCGTGCCCGGGCTGTGGCGCCCCGACGAGGTGCGCGACCGCCTCGGCGCCGAGGTGCCCGACGGTCCCGCCTACGAGACCACGGGCGGGTTCGTGATGGCCGAGCTCGGCCGCATACCCGTCGTCGGCGACACGGTGAGCATCCCCGGGTGGGAGATCACGGTCCTGGCCATGGACGGCATGCGCGCGGACCGGCTGCGCTTCCGCGCGCAGGAGCCCGCCGAGGGCGAGGAGGGCGCCCGTGGTGCCCCGCCGACGGGTACGGCGTCCGCCCAGTCCGAGGGGGAGCGGCCGTGAGCGTCGCCGCCGTCTGGGTGACGGTCCTGCTGCTCCTGCTCAACGCGTTCTTCGTGGGGGCCGAGTTCGCGGCGATGGCCGCACGCCGCTCCACCCTGGAGCCGCTGGCCGCCGCGGGGTCCCGCCGCGCCCAGACCTGCCTCGACGCCCTCGAGCAGATGGGGTCGCTGCTCGCCTGCGCCCAGCTCGGCATCACCGTCTGCTCGGTGCTGCTCGGTGCCATCTCCGAGGCGGCCCTGCACCACGCCCTCGAGCCCGTGGTCAGGCACCTGTCGCTCCCGACCGGGGTCGCCGACGGGGCAGCCCTGGCGCTCGCGCTGCTCATCGTCGTCTACCTGCACGTCGTGGTCGGCGAGATGATCCCCAAGAACCTCGCGCTCGCCGGACCCGAGCGCTCGGCGCTGGTCCTGGTGCCGGTGCTGCTGGTCATCACCCGGGCGCTGCGGCCCGTCATCTCGGTGATGGAGCACCTGGCCAAGGCGCTGGTCCGGCTGTTCGGGGTCGAGCCCAAGGACGAGATCACCTCGACGTTCACGGTCGAGGAGGTCGAGCACATCCTCGCCGAGAGCCACCACGAGGGGCTGATCGAGGAGGGCCAGCACGGGCTGGTCGGTGCGGCGCTGGAGTTCAGCGACAAGGACGCGGTCGACGTCGCCGTGCCCCTCGACGACCTCGTGACCCTGCCGGTCACCGCGACGCCCGACGACGTCGAGCGGCTGGTGGCCAAGCGCGGCTTCTCGCGCTACCCGCTCGTCGACCGCGCGGGTGGGCTCGCCGGCTACCTGCACCTCAAGGACGTGCTCTACGCCGACGACACCGAGCGCGACATCGCCGTCCCGGTCAAGCGCGTCCGCAAGCTGGCCACCGTCCAGGCGGCCGACGAGGTCGAGGACGTGCTGCGGACCATGCAGCTGACCGGCGCCCACCTGGCCCGGGTGGTCGACACCGACGGGGTGACCATCGGCGTCGTCTTCCTGGAGGACGTCATCGAGGAGCTCGTCGGCGAGGTCACCGACGCCTCCCAGCGCTGAGCCGCCCTCCGCCACCTGCGCCTCGCCTCACCCACACGTCGAGGTCACCCGTCAGCCCGGACCTCGCCTCACCCACACGTCGAGGTGGTGGCAAACCGTCCCGTCCAGGCGGGATGAGGGCGATCTGCCACCACCTCGACGCCGAGGTAGGCAGCCAGCCGGCGCAGGAGGGCGTGTCGCCGAGCCGGGTTGGTGTGGTCCGAGCGGGTCAGCTCGACGTACTTCCAGCCGTCGTCCTCCACGAGCAGCCGGCGGCTGATGTCGTCGTCGCCCCGGCGGAAGCTGCCGAAGTGGTGAGCGCCCTGGTACTCCGCGACCACGTTGCGCTCTCGCCAGACGAAGTCGCCCCGGCACAGGAAGCCCGATCCGTCGGCCGCCATGACCGCGACGTTGACCTCGGGCTCGGGCAGGCCGTGACGACAGAAGAGCAGGCGGCTGCGCGTCTCCATGGCCGAGTCGGCGCCGACCCTCACCCACGCCAGGGCCTCCCGCAACCCGCGGACACCGCGTGCGCCACGTCCGCGGCGGTCGAGGGCCGCGCGCAGCGGCTCGGTGCTCCCGGTCAGCCGCGCCACCCGGTCGCCGGCGACGACGAGGTCCTCCACGCCGAGCAGGCTGCCGAGGTCGACCCACGTGTCGGCCATCGAGACCAGGCGCAGCCCACGCACGACCACCAGGTGGCGCGACTGCAGGCCGAGGTGCGGCCTGACGCCGGGACGGTCGACCGGGTTGCGGCCCGTCGGGCGCATGACGTGCAGTGGCCGGACGTGCTCGTGGCTGCGGGGGAGCGGTATGCCGTGGAGCAGGGCCGCGGTGCAGTGCGAGTAGGCGGCGTCGTCCGGCAGCACGAGAGCCGCTGCCCAGGCATCTGCCTGTACCTGCGCCCGGACGTCGAGGACTGGGGCACCCGGGTCGCGGAGCGACAGGTCTCGAGTGGTCGTGGCCAGCCGCCGGACACCGTGGAACGGTCGCTCGAGGTCGCCGCCGCGCAGCCGGCCGTGGGTCAGCCCGGCAGACAGCGCCTCGGTGGTGCTGAAGGCCCGCCCGGCCAGGTCCGCGGGCAACGGCGTCGGGCGACCAGGCATGACCGCAGCGTGGCGCAGGCGCGCCATACCGGTGCGCAGTCATCCACAGGCCCGGGTCCGCGACGCCCGGGAACCTCGCCGAGGTGGTGGCAAACCGTCCCGTCCGGGCCGGGTCGGGACGATCTGCCACCACCTCGACGCGGGGTGGGTGCGGTCCGGACACGGCGAAGGGCCGACCGCGTGGCGGTCGGCCCTTTTTGGGTGCCCCCGGCAGGATTCGAACCTGCGCTCCCGCCTCCGGAGGGCGGTGCTCTATCCCCTGAGCTACGGGGGCCGATGCACGTCCGGTGATGGACGCGCTCGGTGAGGTTAGCAGCCTAGGGTGTGCTCCATGGAACCCGGGGGACTCGTGGTGGTCTGCGACGACACGGAGCCGATCCGTCGCCTCATCCGGGTCAACCTGGAGCTCGAGGGCTTCGAGGTCGAGGAGGCCAGCGAGGGCGGCGAGCTGCTCGAGGTGCTGACCCGCCGGGCCGACCACGGCGAGACGCTGCCGGGGGTGGTCACCCTCGACGCGCAGATGGAGCCGCGCGACGGCTGGTGGGCCATCAGCCGCATCCGCGCCGACCCCCGGCTGGCCGACATCCCGGTGATCATGGTGACGGCCTCGGTGCAGCAGCACGACCGGGTGCAGGCCCGCGCCTCCGGCTTCGACGCCTTCGTCTCCAAGCCGTTCGACCCCGAGGACATCATCGACCTCGTCCGCGGCTACATGGCGGGCGGCAGGGGTCACACCGTGGGCGCCTGAGGTCGCCCTAGACTTGCACGGTGACCCCCGAACAGCTCTCCGCTGCCCTGCGCACCGCCCTCACCGACGCCGTCGCCGCAGGCGACCTCGCCGTGGACGTGCCCGCGGAGGTGCGCGTGGAGCGACCGAGGAACCGCGACCACGGCGACTGGTCCACCAACGTCGCGCTGCAGCTGGCCAAGGGCGCAGGTATGCCGCCGCGCGACGTCGCGGCGCTGCTCGCCGACCGCCTCGGCCGCGTCGACGGAGTCAAGGCCGTCGACATCGCCGGACCCGGGTTCCTCAACATCACCCTCGACGCGGCATCGGCGGGGGAGCTCGCCCGCAGCATCGTCGAGGCGGGAACGACCTACGGCCACAACGACTCCGAGGCCGGACACGTCATCAACCTCGAGTACATCTCGGCCAACCCGACCGGCCCGCTGCACCTGGGGCACACCCGCTGGGCGGCGCTGGGCGACGCGATGAGCCGGCTCCTCAAGGCGTCCGGCGCGACGGTGACGGCGGAGTACTACATCAACGACGCCGGCGCCCAGATGGACAAGTTCGCCGCCTCGGTCCTCGCCAGGGCCAAGGGTGAGCCCACGCCCGAGGGTGGCTACCCCGGCGCCTACATCGACGACCTCGCCGCGCAGGCGCTCGCGGCCAGGCCCGACCTGCTCGAGCTCCCCGCCGACGAGGCGCTCGCCGAGGTGCGCCGGCTCGCGTACGCCGCGCAGCTGCAGGACATCAAGGCCACGCTCGCCGACTTCGGGGTGCACTTCGACGTGTGGTTCTCCGAGGCCGCGCTGCACGACGCCGGCGCCGTCGAGCAGGCCGTCGAGCGGCTGCGCGAGCAGGGCCACGTCTTCGACGAGGACGGCGCGGTCTGGCTGCGCACGACCGACTTCACCGACGACAAGGACCGGGTCCTGATCCGGGCCAACGGCGAGCCGACCTACTTCGCCGCCGACGCCGCCTACTACCTGTCCAAGAAGGACCGGGGCTTCGACGAGAAGATCTACCTCCTAGGGGCCGACCACCACGGCTACATCAACCGGCTCAAGGCCATCGCGGCCTGCGCCGGCGACGACCCGGAGCACAACATCGAGGTCCAGATCGGCCAGCTGGTCAACCTCGGCGGCGCCAAGCTGTCCAAGCGCGCCGGCAACATCATCGAGCTGCGCGACCTCATCGGCTGGATCGGCACCGACGCGATCCGCTACTCCCTGTCGCGCTACCCGGCCGACAGCCCGCTGTCGCTCGACGGCGAGGAGCTGCGCAAGCAGACCAACGACAACCCGGTCTTCTACGTGCAGTACGCCCACGCCCGGACGTCCAACGTCGCACGGCTGGCGGGGGAGGACGGCGTACGGCGTGAGGACGGCTTCGACCCGTCGCTCCTGGGCGACCCCACCGAGGCGGCGCTGCTGGCCATCCTCGGCGACTTCCCCCGGGTCGTCGCCCAGGCGGCCCACCTGCGCGAGCCGCACCGCGTCGCGCGCTACCTCGAGGACCTCGCCGGCCACTTCCACAAGTGGTACGACACCTGCCGCGTGCGGCCGATGACCGCCGACGAGGAGGTCACCGACCTGCACCGCAGCCGGCTGTGGCTCAACGACGCGACGCGTCAGGTCTTGGCCAACGGACTGGACCTCCTGGGGGTCTCCGCACCAGACAGGATGTAGCCCATGCGCGCTCACGAGGCCGGTGCCCTCCACGCCGAGGGTTACGGCGGGCCACCGCACTGGCTGCCCACGCCCGGCGACGTCAACGAGCTGATGCCGCAGCTGTGGCCACAGACCGTCACGCGTGACGACGAGGGGCGCCTGACCGTTGGCGGCCTCGACGTGGTGAGCATCGCGCGCGAGTTCGGCACGGCTGCCTACGTCCTGGACGAGGAGGACTTCCGTGCGCGGGCGCGGGCGTTCCGCGACGACTTCGCCGAGCCGTTCGCGGAGCTGGGCGGTGTCGACGTCTACTACGCGGGCAAGGCGTTTCTGTGCACCGAGGTCGCGCGGTGGGTGGCCGACGAGGGCCTGTGCCTCGACGTCTGCTCCGGCGGGGAGCTGGCCGTCGCGCAGCGCGCGGGGTTCCCTGCGCAGCGAATCGGCTTGCACGGCAACAACAAGAGCGTCGCCGAGATCCACCAGGCACTCGACTACGGGGTGGGCCGGATCGTCGTCGACTCGTTCGAGGAGATCGAGCGCATCGCCGCGGTGGCGGCCGAGCTCGGAGTCCGCGCGCCGGTGATGGTGCGCGTGACGGTGGGCGTCGAGGCCCACACCCACGAGTTCATCGCCACCGCCCACGAGGACCAGAAGTTCGGCTTCTCCCTGGCCGGGGGACGGGCCGCGGAGGCCATCGCCCGGATCCTCGAGCACGCCGAGACCCTCGACCTTTTCGGCCTGCACTCCCACATCGGCTCGCAGATCTTCGACACGTCGGGGTTCGAGGTCTCCGCCCGGCGGCTCATCGGGCTGCACGCGGAGGTGGCTCGCGTCCACGGGGTCCACATGCCCGAGCTCGACCTCGGCGGCGGCTACGGCATCGCCTACACGTCCGAGCACGAGCCCCTGACGCCGCGAGAGCTCGGCGAGCAGATGGCCGACCTGGTGGCGCGGGAGCTCAAGACGGTCGGCGACGGCAGCCCCGGCAGCCCCGCCCCGAAAGTGTCGATCGAGCCGGGCCGGGCCATCGCCGGCCCCAGCACGTTCACGCTCTACGAGGTGGGGACGGTCAAGGACGTCGACCTCGGCGGCAGGGCGAAGCGCACCTACGTGTCTGTGGACGGCGGCATGAGCGACAACATCCGCACCGCCCTCTACGACGCCGACTACTCGTGCACCCTGGCCAGCCGCCGCTCCGACGCGGCGCCGCGCCTCGCCCGGGTGGTGGGCAGGCACTGCGAGAGCGGCGACATCGTGGTCATGGACGAGTACCTGCCCGACGACGTGACGGCAGGGGACCTGCTCGCCGTCCCCGGCACGGGGGCCTACTGCCGCAGCATGGCCAGCCAGTACAACCACACCCCGCGGCCCCCCGTCATCGCGGTTCGTGAGGGGCAGGCGCGCGTCATCGTGCGGCGCGAGACGGTGGAGGATCTGCTGGCGCTGGATGTCGGGTGAGGAGATCTCCCGCAACGGGTCCGCCCCGGCGCAAGATCGTCCGGATGACGGAACAATGAGCGTCCACGACGTGGTCACGCGGCACCATGGGCCGCACGCACACCAAGCCCCTCGGGGCGCTGAGGAGCACTCGTGAGTGACAGCCAGAACGCCGCGGCAGGCGAGCCGCTGCGCGTCGCCCTGCTCGGGTGTGGGGTGGTGGGGTCCTCGGTGGCCCGCATGCTCGTGGACCACGCCGACGACCTGGCGGCGCGGGTCGGCCGACCGCTCGAGCTCGTGGGCATCGCCGTACGGCGCGCCGGCCGCGACCGCTCGGACCTCCCCGTCGACCCGTCGCTGTTCACCACCGACGCCGACTCGCTCGTCACCCGCGCCGACATCGTCATCGAGGTCATCGGCGGCATCGAGCCGGCCAAGGGCCTGATCGAGAAGGCCATGGCCCACGGGGCGTCCGTCGTGTCAGCCAACAAAGCGCTGCTCGCCGAGGCCGGCCCGAGCCTCTACGCCGCCGCGGCCCAGCACGGGGTCGACCTCTACTACGAGGCCGCGGTCGCGGGCGCCATACCGATCCTGCGCCCCATCCGCGAGTCCCTCGCGGGCGACGACGTGCGCAAGGTCCTCGGCATCGTCAACGGCACCACCAACTACGTCCTCGACAAGATGGACACGACCGGCATGGGCTTCGCCGAGGCCGTCGAGCAGGCCCAGGCGCTCGGCTACGCCGAGGCCGACCCCACCGCCGACGTCGAGGGTTTCGACGCCGCCGCGAAGGCCGCGATCCTGGCGTCGCTGGCGTTCCACACGCGGGTCTCCAGCGACCAGGTCCACCGCGAGGGCATCACCGAGGTCAGCGCTGCCGACGTCCAGGCCGCACGCGAGATGGACTGTGTCGTCAAGCTGCTCGCGATCTGCGAGCGCACCGAGGCAGCCGGTCCTGACGGCCGGCCAGCGCCCGGGGTCAGTGTCCGGGTCCACCCGGCGATGATCCCGCGGTCGCACCCGCTCGGTGGCGTCCGCGACGCCTTCAACGCGGTGTTCGTCGAGGCCGACGCGGCCGGCCAGCTCATGTTCTACGGCAAGGGTGCCGGCGGCGACCCGACCGCCAGCGCGGTCCTCGGCGATGTCGTCGCCGTGGCGCGCCACCGGGTCGGCGGCGGCCGCGGCCCGGGGGAGTCCGCGTATGCGGACCTGCCCGTCCTGAGCATGGGCCAGGCCCTCACGAGGTACCACATCAGCCTCGCCGTGGCCGACCGCCCGGGCGTGCTCGCGCAGGTCGCCACCGCGTTCGCCGCCCACGACGTCTCGATCGAGACGGTGCGCCAGAAGGTGGTCGAGGGGGAGGACGGGGCGCCCACCGAGGCCAGCCTCGTCGTCGTCACCCACACCGCCCCCGATGCCGCGCTGTCCGCGACGGTGGAGGCCCTCGCCGCGCTCGACACCGTGCGCGAGGTCACCTCCGTGATGAGGGTGGAGGGCGCCTGATGGCCACGTTGTGGAAGGGCGTCATCCGCGAGTACGCCGACCGCCTCCCGACGCTCGCCGGTGCGCCGGTGGTGACGCTGCAGGAGGGCGGCACGCCGCTCATCCCCGCCGAGCACCTGTCGTCCCTCACCGGGGCGGACGTCTGGGTGAAGTACGAGGGGCTCAACCCCACCGGCTCCTTCAAGGACCGGGGCATGACGGCGGCGATCTCGGTCGCCGCGCGCAACGGCGCCAAGGCGGTCATCTGCGCGTCGACGGGCAACACGAGCGCCAGCGCCGCGGCCTACGCTACCAAGGCGGGTATGGCGTGTGCGGTCCTCGTCCCGGACGGCAAGATCGCGATGGGCAAGCTCAGCCAGGCCATCGCCCACGGGGCGACCCTCCTGCAGGTCGACGGCAACTTCGACGCCTGCCTCACGCTGGCCCGCAAGCTCGCCGAGGCCTACCCCGTCGAGCTGGTCAACTCGGTCAACCCCGCTCGCATCGAGGGGCAGAAGACCGCCTCCTTCGAGGTCGTCGACGCCCTCGGCGACGCCCCTGAGATCCACTGCCTCCCCGTCGGCAACGCCGGCAACATCACCGCCTACTGGAAGGGCTACCGCGAGTACCACCGCGACTCCGACCAGCCCGGCCCGGCGACGCGGCTGCCGCAGATGTGGGGCTTCCAGGCCGCGGGTGCGGCGCCGATCGTCCTCGGCCACCCGGTCGACGAGCCAGACACCGTCGCCACCGCGATCCGCATCGGCAACCCGGCCTCGTGGAAGCAGGCGGAGGCCGCCCGCGACGAGTCGGGCGGGCGGATCGAGTCGGTGACCGACGAGCAGATCCTGCACGCCCACCGAGTGCTGTCCTCGCGTGAGGGCATCTTCGTGGAGCCGGGTTCCGCTGCGTCCGTCGCCGGGCTGCTGCAGGCCGCCGAGGCAGGGAACGTGCCCGCCGGGGCCACCATCGTCTGCACCGTCACCGGCCACGGCCTCAAGGACCCGCAGTGGGCCCTGCGCAACGCCGACGGATCCGACGTCACGCCGACGCGGGTGCCGGTCGACGCGTTCACCGCCGCGCAGGCGCTGGGGCTGGACGGCTGATGGCGGCTGCCCTGCGAGCGGGGGCGGCCGTCGAGGTGCGGGTGCCGGCCAGCAGCGCCAACCTCGGGCCCGGCTTCGACTCGGTGGGGCTCGCGCTCGGGCTCTGGGACACCTGTGTCGCCACCGTCACCGAGGCACCCGGGCTGCTGATCGAGGTCGAGGGCCAGGGCGCGGGGGAGGTGCCCCTCGACGCCACCCACCTCGTGCACCGCTCGATGCTGCGGGCGTGGGACGAGCTCGGCGTGGCTGCACCTTTCGGCCTCTCCCTGCGGTGCCGCAACGAGGTGCCCCACGGGCGGGGCCTCGGTTCGTCGGCGACCGCGATCGTCACGGGCATCGTTGCGGCCCAGGCACTTCACGACGTATCCCGCGGGTGCGAGGGCGACGTCGACCTCGCCTTCACCAACACGCTAGCCGCGCGCATGGAGGGTCACCCGGACAACTCCTCGGCCTCCGTCTTCGGGGGCCTCACCCTGTCGTGGTCCGACGGCGGCGACGACCCGACGCACACCCTGCGGCTGGACCTGCACCCCGACGTGCGCGTGCTCGTCCTGGTGCCGGCGAAGCAGCTGTCCACCGCGAAGGCCCGCTCGGTGCTGCCGACCCACGTCCGGCACGGCGACGCGGCGCTCAACTCGGCGCGGGCGGCGCTGCTCGTGCAGGCCCTGACCGCGCACCCGGAGCACCTGCTGGCCGGCACCCGGGAGTGGCTCCACCAGGAGGCCCGGCGCGAGTCGTTCGGCGGGTCGATGGAGGTCGTCGACCGGCTGCGGGCCGCCGGGCACGCCGCCGTCATCTCCGGCGCCGGCCCCTCGGTCCTCGTGCTCTCGACCGTCGGCCCGGTCGACGGCGTGGAGGCCCTCGTCGACGACGCCTGGGACGTCCTGTCGCCCGGCGTGCCGACCACAGGTGCGCAGGTCAGGCGCCTCCGGCCCTGAGGCGACAATCTGGGCACGTTGGACTTCTGGCAGGGGCAACGGTGTTACATTGAGCACGCACCCGCAGCCGATGGCGCCCCTTCGCCCATCCACCAGCGGGTCGCACCCTCCACATGCTGGCGGCCTTGACGCCGCCTGCCTCGCTGTGCCGCATGTGGCTCCACCGGTCAGCGTTGCCTGACCCAAGCACCGGCCCGGGATCTGAACCCGGCCGCATACGAGGGGGAAGGATCCTTCGTGACAGACACCACCACTCTCGACACTGCGTCGTCGCAGGACGAGAAGCCGCGCCGTTCCGGCGCGCTGAGCACCATGAAGGTGGCCGAGCTCCAGGGGCTCGCCGCGAGCATGGGCATCACCGGCACCGCCAAGATGCGCAAGGGTGACCTCGTCACCGCCATCAAGGACCGCCAGTCCGGTGGCCCGGCGCCGCGCAACGACCACGGCCGTTCCGTGGCCACCGAGACCGCGACCGCGCCGGCCTCCCAGCAGCAGAGCACCCCTTCTGCCGAGGTCGCGCAGGCCGACTCCGCCCAGGCCCCGTCGCAGGCCGCGCCCACGCAGGACGGTGCCCCCCGTGCCCGTCGCGAGCGCGGCGAGCGCCGTGAGCGAACCCAGCAGCAGCGCGAGGAGCGCCAGCAGTCCCGCGAGGCCGCGGCCGAGCGCCAGCAGGACGACCGCCAGTCAACTCGCGACGACCGCCAGCAGGGCGAGCGCGGCGACCGCAACGAGCGCGGCGACCGCCAGCAGCCCGAGCGCGGCGACCGCCAGGGTCAGCGCGACCAGCAGGGCGAGCGCAACGACCGCCAGCAGCCCGAGCGCGCCGACCGTCAGCAGGGCCAGCGCGACCAGCAGCAGGACGGTCAGGGGGGCCAGGGCCAGAACCAGGGCTACGGCGACGACGAGGACGGTCGTGGTGGCCGTCGCCGCAACCGCAACCGCAACCGCAACCGTGACAAGCGCGGTCGCGGCCGCGAGTACGGCGACTACGACAACGAGCCCCAGGTGGCCGAGGACGACGTGCTCGTCCCCGTGGCCGGCATCCTCGACGTGCTGGAGAACTACGCCTTCGTCCGCACCTCCGGCTACCTGCCCGGGGCGAACGACGTCTACGTCCCGCTGGGCACCGTCAAGAAGAACGGCATGCGCAAGGGCGACGCCGTCACCGGTGCGGTCAAGGCCCACGCGGACGACCAGCAGCTGAACCAGCGCCAGAAGTTCAACGCCCTGGTGCGCCTCGACACGGTCAACGGCATGTCGCCGGAGGAGGCCCGCAAGCGGGTCGAGTTCGGCAAGCTGACGCCGCTCTACCCCCAGCAGCGGCTGCGCCTGGAGACCGACCCGCACCTGCTCACCACCAGGGTCATCGACCTGGTGGCGCCGATCGGCAAGGGCCAGCGCGGGCTCATCGTCGCCCCGGCCAAGGCGGGCAAGACCATGGTCATGCAGGCCATCGCCAACGCCATCACGACCAACAACCCCGAGTGCCACCTCATGGTCGTCCTCGTCGACGAGCGGCCCGAAGAGGTCACCGACATGCAGCGCGCGGTCAAGGGCGAGGTCATCTCCTCGACCTTCGACCGCCCGGCGGAGGACCACACCACGGTGGCCGAGCTCGCCATCGAGCGGGCCAAGCGCCTGGTCGAGATGGGCCACGACGTCGTCGTGCTGCTCGACTCGATCACCAAGCTCGGGCGCGCCTACAACCTCGCCGCGCCGGCGAGCGGCCGGATCCTGTCCGGTGGCGTCGACAGCGCCGCGCTCTACCCGCCCAAGAAGTTCTTCGGGGCCGCCCGCAACATCGAGAACGGTGGCTCGCTCACCATCCTCGCGACGGCGCTGGTGGAGACCGGGTCGCGCATGGACGAGGTGATCTTCGAGGAGTTCAAGGGCACCGGCAACATGGAGCTCAAGCTCGACCGGGGCCTGGCCAACCGCCGGATCTTCCCTGCGGTCGACATCAACAACTCGGGCACCCGCAAGGAGGAGATCCTCCTCTCGGGCGAGGAGCTCAAGATCATGTGGAAGCTGCGCCGGGTGCTGGCGGCCCTCGACCAGCAGCAGGGCATCGAGCTGCTCATCGACCGGCTCAAGAAGACCCGCAGCAACGCGGAGTTCCTCATGCAGGTGCAGCAGAACTCCTCGCTGCGCCCCGGGGACGACGACCACAGCTGACCAGCTGCTCGGGTGCAAACCATCCGGGCGGGGCCCGTCACCGAAGAGGTGACGGGCCCCGCACCGGTCAGGTGGTCGGGGCCGCACCGGTCAGGGTCCGGTTCGACGTGCTTGCGCACGCTTCCGTCCGTTACCTGCCGACCTGTCGTCCCCCGACCGAGGGGCTGCCGGGTACGGCGTTCGGCTGGGTTTGCCGTGAGAATCCCATGGACGCGCGCCCAGTGCGTCGATTTCGGCCCGGAGCCCATACATTTGTACTACTGAGAACTACTGAGCGGGACGAAAGGACATGCTGTGGCTGTGCCGGATGGCGCCCGCGTGCTCATCGCTGACGACGACCCTGACATCCGTGACCTCGTGGAGTTCAAGCTCACGCAGTCCGGGTATGCCGTGGAGGCCGTCGGTGACGGGCTCGCCGCCTGGGAGTCCTTCCAGGCCGAGCGCCCCGCGCTGGTGATCCTGGACGTGATGATGCCGGGACTGTCCGGCATCGACGTGCTGCGCAAGATCCGTGACAGCGAGGACGGTGCCGTGCCGGTGCTCCTGCTGAGCGCCAAGTCCCGGGACAGCGACGTCGACACCGGCTTCGCCGTGGGGGCCGACGACTACGTCATCAAGCCGTTCAGCCCGCGCGAGCTGCTGCACCGGGTCAACGGAATGCTCGCCCGCGCCCGGTGACCACCCGCCCGCTCCTCCTGGGCATCGAGCTCCTGGTCCTGCTGGCCTGCCTGGCACTGGGCCTCAGCGTCATCTGGTCCAAGGTGACGCGCCTGCGTCGCGAGCGACGGACCGCGGCGTCCCTGGCCCCCGTGCGGGGCGCCCTCATCCAGCTCGCCGCCGGCGAGCCCGGCGGCCTGCGGATCCTGCGCAGCGCGCGCGGCAGGACCGCCGACGCGATCGACGAGGCGGCGGTGGCCCTGCTGGCAAAGGTGCGCGGCGAACCCGCGAGCCAGCTCGTCACCGTCCTGGAGCACCACGGCGCGCTGGAGCGGGCCAAGCTGGAGGTCTCCCACCGCTCGCCCGTACGCCGCGCCCGCGCGGTACAGCTGCTGGGCCTGGCCCGCGTGGACGACAGCACGGCACTCATCTCCGAGGCCTTGGAGGACGAGGCCTCCGAGGTCCGGGCCAGCGCTGCGTACGCCGCCTCATACCTGGCCGACCCCTGGCTCGCCGCTCCATTGCTGCGCTCGGTGGGCAACGGCGAGGGCATCCCCGCGGGTCTCGCCGCGGACGCCCTGCTGGAGATGGGCGTCGAGATCGCGCCCGTGCTGCGGGCCGCCATGCGCAACACCGCTCCCCGCACCCGCATGGTCGCTGCGCACGTGGCCGGCGTGGGCACGTTCGTGCAGGCGCTGCCCGAGCTGCGCGAGCTCATCGGCGCCGACCCCGACGTCACCGTGCGGGTGGAGGCGGCCGAGGCGCTCGGCTCGATCGGGCAGGACTCCGAGGTCGAGCTGCTGGCACGCCACACCCGGCCGGACCAGCCGACGGACCTGCGCCGCGCCTGCGCCGAGGCGATGGGCCGGATCGGCTCCCCGGTCGCCCACGACGACCTCGTCGGGCTCCTCGACGACGACGACCCGCGCCTCGCCGAGGTGGCCGCGGAGTCGCTGGTCCAGATCGGTCCTCGCGGGCGGGCCACGCTCGAGGGGCGTCGCCACCAGCCGGCCGCCGGCACGGCGCTCGTGCTGGCAGACCTCAGGGCGGCGCAGCGGTGAACGGCTTCCTCGACGGCCTCCGGACCGGGGTGCAATGGCTGTACGACGTCACCTCGGTGCCGATCCTCGTCTACTTCGTCGTCATCAACCTCTCGTTCCTCCTGCTCATCATCACGGCGGGCTTGCAGTTCCGCCGCTACCTGCGGATGCGCGACGCCTCGGTCGACACCCTCGGTGGAGAGCTCGCCCTGGGCGTCTCGGTGGTGATGCCCGCCCACAACGAGGAGGTCGGCATCGTCACCTCCACCACCGCGATGCTGAGCCTGCGCTACCCCCGTCACGAGGTCGTCGTCGTCGACGACGGCAGCACCGACAACACCTTCGAGGTGCTGCGCGAGGCCTTCGACCTCGTCCAGATCCCCCGGGAGGTCCCCATGGACCTCCCCCTGCGCGCCGAGATCCTCGGCGTCTTCGTCCCGCGCGACGGGCACACGCGCCTCGTCGTCGTGCGCAAGACGAACTCCGGGCGCTCCGAGGCCATCAACGCCGGCGTCAACGTCGCGGTCGAGCCGCTCATCGCGTTCATCGACGCCGACTCGATCCTCGAGCCCGACGCCCTGCTGCGCGTGAGCAAGCCGTTCACCGACGACCCGACGCGGATGGTCGCCACCGGTGGCACCATCCGGGCCGTCAACGGCAGCCGGGTCGTCTCCGGCCGCCTGGTCAAGCTCGCCATGCCGACCCAGTGGATCGCCCGGATCCAGGTCGTCGAGTACCTCCGCGCGTTCCTGGTCGGTCGCACCGGCTGGTCGCGCCTGGGCATGCTCATCCTCATCAGCGGTGCCTTCGGCATGTTCCGGCGCGACGTCGTCGTGGACGCCGGCGGGCTGGACCCCGACAGCATCGGCGAGGACTTCGAGCTGGTCCTGCGCATCCACCGCCGGATGATGGACCAGGGGCGCGACTACGCCGTCGAGTTCGTGCCGGAGCCGGTGTGCTGGACCGAGGTGCCCTCGACGCTGTCCGTCCTGGCCCGCCAGCGACGGCGCTGGCACCGTGGCCTCTGGGAGACCCTGTGGGCCTACCGCGGCATGCTCTTCAACCGCCGCTACGGCCGCATCGGTTTCTTCGCGCTGCCCTACTACTGGCTGTTCGAGCTCTTCGCGCCGCTGCTGGAGGGCTTCGGGATCATCGTCGTCGTTCTCGGCCTGCTGCTCGGGATCGTCAACGTGCCCTACGCGCTGCTCTTCCTCGTGCTGGCCTACGGCCTGGCGATCCTCGTGACCCTCGCGGCGATGTCTGTCGAGGAGTGGGCCTTCCACCGCTACCACCGCTGGCGTGACCTGTCGACGACGCTGGCCGCCGCGGTCCTGGAGAACATCGGCTACCGCCAGCTCACCGTCTGGTGGCGGCTCGGCGGCTGGTGGGCGAGCCTGCGCAAGAAGGAGCAGGTGTGGGGCGTCATGACCCGCGCCGGATTCGACGAGGCGACCGATTGACCAAGCCCTCCCTGTGGTCCGTGTCCGGCCAGCTCAGGCTGCTGGTCGTGGCGATGCTGTGCATCGTCCCCGTGGTCGCGGGATCCGCCCTGCTCACGGTGCGGTCCAACTCGCGCGACACGGCCCGTACGAGCCTGGCGTTCTCGCCGGCCATCGACACGACCGCCTCGATCCGCCAGCGCATGACCGACGCCAACGCCGCTTGGAGCCGCACCACGCAGACCGGGGTGGACGAGGGGGCGGCGCTCCGTGCCTCGATGAGCGAGGTCGAGCGCCTGGTCTCCCTCCAGGAGCAGGTGCTGCGACGTGACGTGCTCACGCGCAAGGAGCGGGCCACCTACGCCGACCTGACCAGCCGCCAGGAGACCGCCGCGAGGGCGTGGTTCTCCTGGGTGGCCGAGCGCCGCAGCCAGGACGGGCTGTCGCCGGCGGCGGTGCTGGCGGGTGCCGACGGGCGCATGGCCGAGTTCCGCTCGGTGTCCGACGAGCTCGAGTCCGAGCTCGTCGCCGGCCGCACGGCGGCGCGGGCCCGCATCGCCGGGGCGTTCGACCGGCTGCTGTCCATGATGGCCGCGCTCACTCTGCTGTCCGTGGTCGGCGCCTACCTCATGTGGCGCAGCATCGACGGCTCGCTCTCGGCCCCGGTCGCCCGGCTGCGCCAGGTCGTGGCCCGACAGCGCGGCGGGGACAACCTCGCCCTGGCCGATGCCTCGGGTGGCGCTGCAGAGATCCGAGCGCTGGCCGACGACTTCAACGAGCTCACCAAGACCAACCGCGCGCTGGTCGAGGAGCAGGCCCAGGTCCTGCTCATGCACCAGCTCGCCCTGGAGGTCGCCGACATGGTGCGCAGCGTCGACGACATCGAGGAGGCGCTGCGCCTCGTCTGCGCCCGGTTGGGCACCGGCATGCACGCCGACCGCGTCCTGCTCTACACCCTCGGTGACGGGCAGGAGGCGGTGGAGCAGCGGGTGCAGTGGCACCGCGACGACCTGCCGCCGCTTCCGCCGCTGCCGCCGTCTCTGATGACCATGGTGCCGGAGGTCAACCGCGAGCTGCGCCGCGACGCCTCGGTCTTCGTCATCCGCGACCTGCTCGACTCCACCGTGGTGCGCGACGAGCGGGCGCAGGCCTTCCACCGGGCCACCGGTGCCCGCTCGATGGTCATGGTGCCCGTCGGCGTGGGTGAGCGCGGACTCGGGGTGCTGGCCCTCATGACGGTCGACATCTACCGGCGCTGGCGGCGCTACGAGATCCAGGCCGCCCAGCAGTGCGCCGGCTACCTCGCCCAGGCCATCGCCCAGCTGCGGCTCAACGAGATGCAGGGCGAGCAGATGCGCCGGCTCACCGAGCTCGACCGCCAGAAGACCGACTTCATGGCGACGGTGAGCCACGAGCTGCGGACCCCGCTGACCTCGATCAGCGGCTACCTCGAGCTGCTCGAGGACGGCGACTACGGCGACCTCAGTGGCGTGCAGCAGTCGGCACTGCGGGTCATCGGGCGCAACGCCACCCGCCTCCGGGGTCTCATCGAGGACCTGCTCGTGCTCAACAAGATCGAGGCGTCCGGGCTCGAGTCGGACCCCGAGGACGTGCTGGTCTCCGAGATCGTGCGCGGGGTCAGCGAGATGCTCGAGCCCGTCGCCGCCGCGGGCGGGGTGCGCCTCGTCGTCGAGCAGGTCGACCCCTGCCTGCAGGTCCACGTCGACCGCATCCAGCTCGAGCGCGCCCTGATCAACCTGGGGTCCAACGCCGTGAAGTTCACCCCGACCGGGGGAGTGGCGACCATCTCGACCCGTCGGGAGGGCGACTCGGTGGAGATCGCGGTCGCCGACACCGGCATCGGCATCCCGGAGAAGGACCAGGCCAAGCTGTTCGACCGCTTCTTCCGCGCGTCCAACGCCAATGCCCAGGCCATCCCCGGCACCGGCCTGGGGCTGGCCATCGTGCGGGCGATCGTCGAGGGCCACGGGGGAGAGCTCGGGTTCGAGTCCACGGAGGGTGTCGGCACCACGATGACGATCTGCCTCCCACTGGTGCTGAGCGCCGCCCCCCGGCGCAGCCGCCCGGGGAATGCCTCCCGGGCCACCACCGTTTAGGAGATGTGCGCCGCTGTCTGGCACACTTGACCGCTGACCGGTTCACGGCCCGAGGCACCCGCCCCGCCGACCCGGCCACATGACCAAGGAGCACGCTTTGAAGAAGGACATCCACCCCGCGTACGTCGAGACCACGGTCACCTGCACCTGTGGCGCGACGTTCAAGACCCGCAGCACTGCGACCTCCGGCGAGATGCGCGCCGAGGTGTGCTCGCAGTGCCACCCGTTCTACACGGGCAAGCAGAAGATCCTCGACACCGGTGGTCGCGTGGCCCGCTTCGAGGCGCGCTACGGCAAGAAGGCCGCGGCCGAGTCCAAGTAGCTTCCCTGATGCGCCGGTCCTGACCCTCGAGGTCGGGGCCGGCGCATTGCTCTACCCGTCTGCCGGCGGCGCGACAGGGCGCCGGGCGGGCACCCCCGGCACCACCCGCGCACGACCTCAGGAGCCCCGCATGTTGGAGTCCGCCGCCGCCCTCGTCGAGGAGCACGCCGACCTGGAGAGGCAGCTCGCCGACCCCGAGGTCTTCGGTGACCAGGACCTCGTGCGTCGCCTCAACAAGCGGTACGCCGCGCTGGGACCGACCGTGGCCGCGTACCACGCCTGGCACGCGGCGACCGACGACCTGCAGGCCGCCCGCGAGCTGGCCAAGGAGGATGAGGGCTTCGCCGCGGAGGTGCCCGCGCTGGAGGCGACGCTGCAGGCGGCGGAGGACAAGCTGCGCCGCCTGCTCGTGCCGCGCGACCCCGACGACGACCGCGACGTCATCCTCGAGGTGAAGGCGGGGGAGGGCGGTGAGGAGTCGGCCCTCTTCGCCGGCGACCTGCTGCGGATGTACCTGCGCTACGCCGAGCGTCGCGGCTGGAAGACCGAGCTCATCGACGCGACCGAGTCCGACCTCGGCGGTTACAAGGACGTGCGGATGGCGGTGAAGGCCAAGGGGACGCCCGAGCCCGGCGACGCCCCGTGGGCGAGGCTGAAGTACGAGGGCGGGGTCCACCGCGTGCAGCGCGTGCCCGTCACCGAGAGCCAGGGGCGCATCCACACGTCGGCGGCCGGCGTGCTCGTCATGCCGGAGGCCGAGGAGGTCGAGGTGACCATCGACCCCAACGACCTGAAGATCGACGTCTACCGCAGCTCGGGCCCGGGCGGGCAGTCGGTCAACACCACCGACTCGGCGGTGCGCATCACCCACCTGCCCACCGGCACCGTGGTCTCCTGCCAGAACGAGAAGAGCCAGCTCCAGAACAAGGAGTCGGCGATGCGCGTGCTGCGCGCCAGGCTCCACCAGCTGGCCCAGGACGCCGCCGACGCCGAGGCGAGCGCCGCCCGCCGCAGCCAGATCCGTACGGTTGACCGCAGCGAGCGCATCCGCACCTACAACTTCCCGGAGAACCGCGTCTCCGACCACCGCACCGGCTACAAGTCCTACAACCTCGACACCGTCCTCGACGGCGAGCTCGACGCGGTCGTGCAGTCGGCCGTCGACACCGACGAGGCCGCTCGCATGGCCGCCGTCGCGGAGGCGTCCGGCTCCGCAGCCTCGTCCCGGTGACCGGGCCGCACGCTCCGGCCGACCTGCGGGCCGCGGTCCGAGGGGCCGCTGCCCGGCTGGCCGAGGCAGGGGTGCCGTCGCCGGACGTCGACGCCGTCGCCCTCGCGGCCCACGTGCTGCGCACCACGGCCTCGCAGGTCCGCACCGCGATGGTGGTCGGCGCCCCCGCGCCGGACCCTGCCGCCTACGGTGCGCTGGTCGAGCAGCGCGCCAGCCGCGTCCCGCTCCAGCACCTCACCGGGCGCGCCGCCTTCCGCCGCCTCGAGCTCGCCGTCGGACCCGGGGTGTTCACGCCCCGGCCGGAGACCGAGGTCGTGGCCGGGCTCGCCATCGACGCGGCCCGGGCTGTCGTCGCGGCGCCGGTCGTGGTCGACCTCTGCACCGGGTCGGGCGCCATCGCGCTCGCCGTCGCAGACGAGCTCCCGTCCGCGACCGTGTATGCCGTGGAGCTGGGGGAGGACGCGCACGCCTGGGCCGCGCGCAACGTCGCCGACACCGGCCTTCCCGTCACCCTCGTGTACGGCGACGCCACGACCGCCTTCCCCGAGCTCGACGGGACGGTCGACGTGGTCGTCTCCAACCCTCCCTACATCCCGGTCGGCATGGTGCCCGTCGACCCCGAGGTCCGCGACCACGACCCCGAGCTCGCCCTCTACGGCGGCAGCGAGGACGGCCTGGCCATCCCCCTGGCGGTGGGGGCCAGAGCCGCGGCGCTGCTGCGTCCCGGTGGGGTGCTGGTCATGGAGCACGCCGACAGCCAGGGCGAGTCGCTGCCCCGGGCCCTGGAGCGGACGGGGTGCTGGCGCGACGTGCGCGACGAGCGCGACCTCACCGGCCGGCCCCGCGCGACGGTGGCCGTCCGCGCCTGACGCCGGTCCCCGCGCTCCGTCAGGCGGCGTCGCGCGCCCGGACCGCCGCGTCGACCAGGGCGCGAGCCGACGCCTTCGCGGCCTCGGGCGCCTCGGGGCTGGCGTCCAGCGAGCCGCTGGCCAGGCCGCCGTCGAGCAGCAGGGTGAGGGAGCGCGCCAGCGCCTCGGGGTCGCGGGCCCCGGCTTGCCCGGCGAGCCCGCGCACCCACGAGAGCACTGCCGACTTGTGGGCCACGGTGCGGTCGTGGACCGGGGTGCCCGGTTGCGACTCGGCGGCAGCGTTGATGAACGCGCAGCCGCGGTAGCCCTCCCGGCGGCACGAGCTCCGCAGGGCGTCGAACATGCCGACGAGCTGGTCGGCGGGATCGGGACCGGCCGCGGCGGCGGCCTCGTGGAGCTGGCCGGTCCAGATGCCGTCGACCTTGTCGAGGTAGGCCACGACGAGGTCGTCCTTGGCGGGGAAGTGCTTGTAGAACGTCGCCTTCGCGACGCCGGACTCGGCGATGATCAGGTCGACCCCCACCGCCCGTATGCCGCGGGCGTAGAAGAGTGCGAACGCCGCGTCCAGGACGCGCTCGCGGGCCTCGCTCGGCCGGGCTGTGGTGGTCATGGACGCACTATACCTTGCAAGTAGACAGATCTGTCTGTTAGGTTCTCCGCGTCGCGGTAGACAGACCTGTCTACTGGCGCTCACGGTTCTGATCAGGAGTCCCCATGAAGATCGCAGTCCTCGGCACCGGCATGGTCGGCCAGGCCCTCGCCGGCCGCCTCAGCGAGCTCGGCCACGACGTGGTCATCGGCACGCGCGACCCGCAGTCCACCCTCGCCCGCACCGAGCCCGACGGCATGGGCAACCCGCCCGTCTCGGCCTGGCTGCAGGACCACCGGGCGGTCGGTCTCGCGACCTTCGCCGACGCCGTCGCCGGGGCGGAGCTGGTCGTCAACGCGACCAGCGGCAGCGGGGCCATCCCGGCCCTCGAGCTGGCCGGCGCCGACAACCTGGCCGGCAAGGTCGTGCTCGACATCTCCAACCCGCTCGACTTCTCGAACGGCTTCCCTCCCACCCTCTTCGTCAAGGACACCGACTCGCTCGGCGAGCAGGTCCAGCGCGCCTTCCCGCAGGCGCGGGTCGTCAAGACCCTCAACACCCTCAACGCCCACCTGATGGTGAACCCCAAGGCCCTGGGCCAGGAGTCGTCGGTCTTCGTCTCCGGCGACGACGCGGCCGCCAAGGCCACCGTCACCGAGCTGCTCGAGAGCTTCGGGCACACCGACGTCATCGACCTCGGCGACATCACCACGGCCCGCGGCACGGAGATGCTCCTGCCCGTCTGGCTGCGCCTGATGGGCGCCCTCGGCACGCCGGCGTTCAACTTCAAGATCGTGCGCTGACCATGACGCCCACGCCGGGTCGGCCGATGGCCGGCAGGACGGTGCTCGTCACCGGCGGGACCGGCGGGATCGGCGGCGCCACCGCCGCCGGTCTCGCCGCCCTCGGGGCGAGGGTGGGCGTCGTCGGCCGCGACCGGGCTCGGGCCGAGGGCGCCGCCGCGCGCCTGCGCGCGTCCGGCGGAGAGGTCGACGTCTTCATCGCCGACCTCTCGGCGCAGCGGGAGGTGCGCCGACTCGCCGACGAGGCGCTCGCGGCATACCCCCGCCTCGACGTCCTCGTGAACAACGTGGGCGGCTACTGGGCCCGCCGGCACGCCACCGAGGACGGGCTCGAGCGCACCTTCGCCGTCAACCACCTCACGCCGTTCCTGCTGACGAACCTGCTGCTGCCCCGGCTGCGTGAGAGCGCCCCGGCCCGGGTCGTCACGGTGTCGTCAGGCGCGCAGGCCATGGGCCGCATCGACTTCGACGACCTGGAGGGGGAGCGGGGCTACCGCGGCCAGCGCGCCTACAACCAGTCCAAGCTCGCCAACGTCCTGTTCACCTACGAGCTGGCCCGGCGCCTCGAGGGCACCGGTGTCACCGCGACGGTGCTGCACCCCGGCGTGGTGCGGACGGCGTTCGGCCAGGAGGACCCGGGGCGGTGGATGGCGGCCATGACGCGAGTGGCGCGGCTGTTCATGAAGACCCCTGAGGAGGGTGCCCGTACGTCGATCCACCTCGCCTCCTCGCCGGCGGTGGAGGGCGTCACCGGCCAGTACTTCGCGAACGAACGGCCGAAGCGGTCCTCGAAGGCGTCCTACGACCGGGCCGCCGCCGCGCGGCTGTGGGACGCCTCCGCACGGCTCGTGCACCTCACCGACGACCAGGGGGCCTGAGGGGCCTCGGTGAGGTCCGGGGCACCACGTCGCAGGGGTGGGGGCCGCAATAGGCTGCAGCCCATGAGTCCTGTGTACGACTGCACCACCGAGTCCGGCCGCGCCGAGGGCATCGCCGCCGCCGTCGAGGTCGTCCGCGACGGCGGCGTCGTCGTCCTGCCGACGGACACCGTCTACGGCATCGGAGCCGACGCGTTCTCCCCCGAGGCGGTCGCGTCCGTGCTGGCCGCCAAGGGCCGGGGCCGTGAGATGCCGCCCCCGGTCCTCGTGCCCAGCGTCCGCACCGTCGACGGCCTGGCCACCGACGTGCCGGAGTGGGCGCGTGACCTCATCCGCGAGTTCTGGCCCGGCCCGCTCACCCTGGTGCTCAAGGCCCAGTCCTCGCTGATGTGGGACCTCGGCGACACCAATGGCACGGTCGCGGTGCGGATGCCGAAGGACGACACCGCCCTGGCCCTGCTCGGCGAGGTGGGCCCGATGGCCGTCACCAGCGCCAACCTCACCGGCCGCCCGCCCGCGACGACCGTCACCGACGCCGCCGCCCAGCTCGGCGCCGCCGTCGCCGTCTACCTCGACGCCGGCCCGACCACGAGCACCGAGGTCTCCACCATCGTCGACTGCACCGCCGACGAGCCCGTCGTCCTGCGCGCCGGCGCCGTCACCCAGGAGCAGCTCGACGCCGTCCTGCACCCCGCCCCGGACGCCGAGGAGCCCGAACCCACCCAGGCCCTAGAGTTGCCGGCGGATCCGGCCGCCGACAGCACCCCAGACAGCAGCACCCCCGACAGCAGCACCCCAGGAGAGACGCGATGACCCAGAGCGCTGACACCTTCTACGGCTCCGACTTCGGCGCCCTGTCGTCCTTCGACCCCGAGATCGCCGGGGTCCTCGTGTCCGAGCTCGACCGCATCCGCAGCGGCCTGCAGCTCATCGCCTCGGAGAACATGTCCAGCCCCGAGGTGCTCACCGCGCTCGGCTCGACGTTGTCCAACAAGTACGCCGAGGGCTACCCGGGTCGTCGCTACTACGGCGGCTGTTCCGAGGTCGACAAGGCCGAGACCCTCGCCATCGAGCGGTGCAAGGCCCTGTTCGACGCCGACCACGCCAACGTCCAGCCGCACTCGGGCGCCAGCGCCAACCAGGCGGTCTACGGCGCCTTCATGCAGCCCGGCGACACGATCCTGGCCATGGCGCTGCCCATGGGTGGCCACCTCACCCACGGCACCAAGGTGTCCTTCTCCGGCAAGTGGTTCAACGCCGTCCACTACGGCGTCGACAAGCAGACCGAGGACATCGACTACGACGAGGTGGAGCGCCTCGCCAAGGAGCACCGCCCGAAGGTCATCCTCGCCGGCGGCTCGGCGATCCCGCGCCTGATCGACTTCGAGTTCTTCCGCAAGCTGGCCGACGAGGTCGGCGCGATCTTCTGGGTCGACGCCGCGCACTTCATCGGCCTCGTCGCCGGCAAGGCGATCCCGAGCCCGGTGCCCCACGCCGACGTCGTCACCTTCACGACCCACAAGGTGCTGCGCGGGCCGCGTTCCGGTGCGCTGGTCTGCAAGGAGGAGCACGCCACCAAGCTCGACAAGGCCGTGTTCCCGATGATGCAGGGTGGCCCGCAGATGCACACCATCGCGGCCAAGGCGGTCAACTTCAAGGAGTGCGCGACGCCCGAGTACCAGGCGTACGCCAAGCAGGTCATCGAGAACGCCAGGGTGCTCGCGACGTCGCTGGGGGAGAAGGGGATCCGTCCCACCACCGGCGGCACCGACACCCACCTGTCGCTGCACGACCTGCAGGGTGTGGGCGTCACCGGCGCCGACGCCGAGGCCCGTTCCGACGCAGCCGGCATCGTCCTCAACAAGAACGCCATCCCGTTCGACCCGCAGAAGCCCAACATCGCCAGCGGCATCCGCGTCGGCACCCCCTGCGTCACCACCCAGGGGATGGGCACCGACGAGATGCGGACCATCGCCGACCTCATCGCCAAGGCCGTCATCGAGGGCGACGCCGACCCCGACCACGCGGTCTCCAAGGAGGTCCGTGCGGGCGTGACGGACCTCGTGACCAGGTTCCCGGCATACCCTCGAGGCTGAGTCCCGACCCACCCGAGAGGCGCCCTGAGTGCGCGAGTACCTCCTCGTCCTGATGGTCGCCGCGGTGATCACGTATGCCGCGACGCCCCTCATGCGCGCCGTCGCCGTGCGTACCGGCGCGTTCACGCCGGTGCGCGACCGTGACGTCCACTCGACGCCGATCCCACGCCTGGGCGGGGTGGCGATCTTCCTCGGGTTCGCCGCGTCGATGCTCGCGGCGAGCCGGCTGCCGTTCCTCGGCCAGGTCTTCCGGCTGGGGCCCGAGCTCAACGCGGTGCTGTGGGGTGCGGCCATCGTCTGCGTCCTCGGGGCCATCGACGACATCCGCGAGCTCGACTGGCTGACCAAGATGGGCGGCCAGATGATCGCGGCCGGCATCATGGCGTTCAACGGCGTCACGCTCTTCCAGCTGCCGATCGGGGGCGTGACGGTGCTGCCGCAGCCGATCATGGTCGGCCTCACGGTCTTCGCCGTGGTGCTGTTCACCAACGCGGTCAACTTCATCGACGGGCTCGACGGGTTGGCGGCCGGTGTCGTCGTCATCGCCGCGTCGTCCTTCTTCATCTACAGCTACGGCATCTCGCGCACGTTCGACCCGCCCAACGTGTTCTCGTCGGCGACCTTCATCTCCGCCGCGCTGATCGGCTGCTGCCTGGGCTTCCTGCCCCACAACTACCACCCGGCACGGTTGTTCATGGGCGACTCCGGGGCGCTGCTCCTGGGGCTGCTGCTCGCCGCGGCCACGATCTCGACGACGGGCAACGTCACGCCGTCCCAGGTGAGCACCAACCCGGTGGCGGCGACGCTGCTGCCGCTCGTGGTGCCGGCCGCCATCATCCTGCTGCCGCTGGTCGACATCCTGCTCG
Organism: Pedococcus sp. 2YAF34; assembly: GCF_052114585.1. Taxonomy (NCBI): domain Bacteria; kingdom Bacillati; phylum Actinomycetota; class Actinomycetes; order Micrococcales; family Intrasporangiaceae; genus Pedococcus; species Pedococcus sp. 2YAF34. Next base: position 111,062 of record NZ_JBFRFA010000004.1, on the reverse strand, counting down.
CGGTGGTGCGCCGCACCCGGCGCGGTGAGCGGCCGTGGAGCCCGGACAAGCAGCACCTCCACCACCGCATGCTCCAGATCGGTCACGGGCACCGTCGCGCGGTGCTGCTGCTGTGGATGTGGGCCGCGGTGGCCGCCCTGGGCTCGGTGAGCTTCATCTTCATCCAGGACGCCCGGGTCGCGGGAGCCGGCGTGCTCGCTGCCGTGGTCGTCGTGGGCGTGCTCACCATCTGGCTGCCCCGGTGGGCCCCGACCGGCGGCCGGGTCCGCCGCATCTCCTGATGGAGGTCAGCCGAGCCGCTGCTCGAGCCCGGCGCGCACGCGTGGCCACTCGTCGCGCAGCACGCTGAAGACCACGGTGTCGCGGAAGGTGCCGTCGGCCCGCCGGGTGTGCCGGCGCAGCACGCCCTCGCGCGTCGCACCGAGCTTGGCGATCGCCGCCTGGGACCGCTCGTTGACGGCGTCGGTCTGGATCTTCACCCGGCCGAACCCGCAGTCGAACGCGTGCCCGAGCAGCAGCAGCTTGCACTCCGGGTTCACGGCCGTGCCCCACCAGCGCGACCCGTACACCGTCCACCCCAGGTGCAGGCGCTCGTGGACGAGGTCGACGTCGCCGAGGGAGGAGGTGCCGACGACGGTGCCCTCCTCGCCGAGCCCGCCGACCCCGGTCAGGCGCACCGTGTATGCCGTGCGGCCGGCCGCGCGGGCCGCGACCGCTGCGTCGACAAGCGCCCGGGTGGCGGCGAGGTCCGGGGGAGGGGCCGCCATGACGTAGCCCTGGGAGTAGACGACCGGGTCGGTGTGGACGGCGTGCAGGCCCTCGGCATCAGCCGGTCGCACGGGGTCCAGCCGGACGAAACGGCCGATGAGGGGGCAGCCGGTCGGGGGATGCGCGGTCACGGGTCGCAGGCTAGCGCCGACCGGTTTGCCCGGTTCGACCCACACCACGACCCCCGATGTCCTAGCGTCACGCCCCGAACGAGACGTCCGCGACCCGCGCGGCGCCCAGCAGGGGGGAACCATGAGCACGACCGACAACCTCATCCCGGAGCCGCCCAAGGCCTCCGTCCCGACGCCGGCGCCGGCCCCGGTGCTGCCGGAGGTGGGGCCGTTCGACGCCACTGCGCTGTACACCCAGGCGCAGCAGCCGGTCGAGATCGTGTCCCGCGGGATCCTGTTCTCGCTGGCCGCGGTGCCGCTCGGGATGGCCGTCGCCGTCCTGGTCTGGGAGCTCGGCTTCGTCGCCTCGATCTCCAGCTTCGTCATCGCCGGCGCCGGGGCGGCGCTCTACACCAAGGGCGCCACCCGGACGCCGAACCGTGGCCTGGTCCCGCTGGTGCTCGTGGTCCTCGGCGGCGTCGCCCTGTCCTTCTTCGCGGTCGTCACCGCCGACCTGGTGGACTTCTACAACACCCCGCAGGGCCAGTCCCTCGGCTACCCGTCGGTGGTGGACTTCGTCAGCGCCAACCTCTTCACCGGCAACGTGCTGTCGTCCTACGGCTCGCAGGCGGTCATGTTCGTCCTCTTCGCCGCACTCGGCGTCTTCGGCACGGTGCGCCGCCTGGTCCGCGCCCGTCAGGCCTGAGGCACCCCGCTCCACGACGACGGCTGCCCACGACGGCTGCCAGCGTCGGCTGCCCACGACGACCCCCACGACGGCCCGGTTCCCCACGGGGGACTGGGCCGTCGGCCTGTCGACGGGGTGCCTCCTGCTGCTCGTACGCCACTGGGACCGGCGTGGTTGGTGCGTGGCGGAGCGCTTGTGATACCTTTCACAAGCACCCCAGGGCGGGTGTGGACCACCGTTCGCCAGGCCCCGCAGCCCCGACGAATCAGGCAGCAGACCGATGACCACAGCCCCTCACGCCGACCGTGACCCGTTTGCGGTCATGCTGCGTGGAGCGTTCGTCCCCACCGTCGCGGTGGGTCCGGTCGCCGTGGTCGTGGCTGCGCTGGTCTCCGGCGGCAAGGCCGCCCTCGGTGCGGCACTGGGCTTCGTCATCGCCCTCGCCTTCTTCGCCCTCGGCCTGCTCGTCATGCGACGGCTGGGCGGCGCGATGGACCCGCTGCGGTTCCTCGCCAGCGCGCTTGCCGTCTTCATGGGCCAGATGATCTTCCTGCTCGTGGTGATCATGGCCCTCAAGGACGCCTCGTGGCTCGACGGGACCGCCTTCGGCGTCACCGTGCTCGCGGTCGCCCTGGTGTGGCAGGTCTTCCAGGTCGTCGCCTTCGTCCGGTCCCGCCGACTCGTCTTCGACGCCCCCGAGGATTCGGGGCAGGATGAGGGACCTGCGTCATGACCCCAGGAGCCCACCGTGACCGACCCCTCCACGCCACCGCCGGACGACCGGCCCACGCCCTTGCAGAAGGCCGACGCCGGACACCAGCGCCTCGAGGAGGCGCGGATGTGGAACGTCGTCTCCTACCTCATCACGGGGCCGGCGATGTTCGGTGCGATCGGCTGGGGACTGGACCGCTGGCTGGGCACGACGTGGCTCGTTGCTGTGGGGATCGTGGGTGGGATGGCCCTGTCGCTGTACCTCGTGTGGTTCCGGTACGGTACGCAATGACTTCCGCAGGTCAGGTCCGCCCAGTGCATGCAGGGCCGGGGCTCGTGACCGTTGCCCTCATCGGCCAGTGGAGTGTTCCGAACGCAAAGCTCGAGGAGAACCTGTGAGTCTGAACGTGCTGGGTGCCATCAGCCCGGCTGCTGCCGGCGGTGACGGGGAGGGCTTCCACGCCCCCACGCCCGCCGAGTTCTACCAGCCCCTGATCGGTCACGGCGACTTCGCGATCACGCGCCCGATGGTCGTCCTGGCCATCTCGGTGGCGCTGATCGCCTGGTTCCTCGTGGCGACGACCAAGCGTGCTGCGGTGGTGCCGGGCAAGGGCCAGTGGGTGACCGAGGGTGCCTACAACTTCGTGCGCAACGGCGTCGCCCGCGACATCATCGGCAGCCACGACTTCCTGCGGTTCGTCCCGCTGCTGTTCAGCATGTTCATGCTGATCCTGGTCAACAACCTGTTCGGCGTCATCCCGCCGATCCAGTACCCCACGATGAGCCGCATCGGCTTCCCGATCGCGCTGACCCTGCTGGTCTTCGTGATCTACCACGCCGTGGGCATCCGCAAGAACGGCGCCTGGGGCCACATCAAGCACATGATCCCGCCGGGCCTGCCCAAGGGCATCTACGTGCTGATCATCCCGCTGGAGCTGCTGACCTACTTCGTCACCCGGCCGCTGACGCTGGCCCTGCGACTCTTCGGCAACATGTTCGCCGGGCACATGCTCCTGCTGCTGTTCATCACCGGTGGCGAGTACATGCTGATCCACGGTGGAATCGGCCTCAAGGCAGCCGGTGTCGGCTCCTTCGGCATGGCCTTCGTGCTGACCGCCTTCGAGGCACTGATCGAGTTCCTGCAGGCCTACATCTTCACGCTGCTCGCAGCCACCTACATCGCCGGCTCCCTCGCCGACGAGCACTGAGACCGTCCGGGCCCTGCGCCCGGTGCACGACCGCTCGGCCCACAACTGAATAGCCAACCCCACGAATGTCCGCACGGCGAATGTCATGCGGGACCCTCAAGAACGAAAGAGGACTCATCCCATGAACGGGACCATCAACATCGGTGGCAACATCGCCATCCTCGGTTACGGCCTCTCCGCGATCGGCCCCGGTGTCGGCATCGGCCTCATCTTCGCCGCCTACATCAACGGTGTCGCCCGACAGCCCGAGGCGCGCGGCGTCCTCCAGGGCATCGCCATCCTCGGCTTCGCCCTCGCCGAGGCGCTGGCCATCTTCGGTCTGGTGCTCGCGTTCGTCTTCAAGTAAGCCGAACCACCCAGCCCCACGCCCCCTGGCACCACAGCACTAGGAGAACCCGTGCAGCACTTCACCGGCATCACGCAGGTGGTTGTCGCGGCCGCCGCCGAGGACAAGACCGGCGAGCGCCTGCCGATCCTGCCCCTCTGGGGTGAGCTGATCTTCGGCGTCATCGCCTTCGCGATCCTCTACTGGGTTGTGGCCACCAAGGTCGTGCCCAACCTCGAGAAGGCGTACGCCGAGCGCACCGCCGCCATCGAGGGCGGCATGCAGCAGGCGGAAGAGGCGCAGCAGCAGGCGCAGGCCGCGCTGGAGCAGTACCAGGCCCAGCTGGCCGAGGCGCGCGCCGAGGCGGCCCGCATCCGTGAGGAGGCGCGGGAGCAGGGCGCCGCGATCGTCGTCGAGATGCGCGGTCACGCCCAGGCCGAGGCCAACCGCATCACCGAGGCCGCGCACAAGCAGATCGAGGCCGAGCGCCAGCAGGCCGTGGTCTCGCTGCGCAGCGAGGTCGGCCGGCTGTCGACCGAGCTGGCGAGCCGCATCGTCGGGGAGTCCCTCGAGGACGAGACCCGTCGCCGCGGCACCGTGGACCGGTTCCTGGCCGAGCTCGAGGCCGGCAACATCCAGCCCGAGAAGGTCGGAGAGGGCGCCTGATGCGTGGTTCGTCGCGGGCTGCCGCCATCGAGTCGAGCAAGGCCTTCGAGGCCGCGCTCGGCGCGGGGGCGGACCGCCGCACCCTCGGTGAGGAGCTCCTCGCCGTGGTGGGCGTCATCGACGGCAGCGCCACGCTGCGCCGGGCCCTGGCCGACCCGTCCCGGGACGCCGAGGCCAAGCGTGACCTGGTCACGCGGGTCTTGGGCGGCAAGGTGTCGCAGCCGACGACCGACCTGCTCCGCACCGTGGTCGGCCAGCGCTGGGCCACCGAGCGCGACCTGTCCGACTGCGTGGAGGAGCTCGGCATCGAGTCGCTGCTCGCCCAGGCCGAGGCCAACGGCGAGATCGACCGCGTCGAGGACGAGCTGTTCCGGTTCGAGCGCATCGTGGCCGGCAACCCCGAGCTACGTGACCGCCTGACCAACCGCCAGGGCGACGCCCAGGCCAAGGCGGGCGTCATCAGCCAGCTCCTCGAGGGCAAGTCGAGCGAGACGACCGTGCGGCTGGCCCGCCAGGCCGTGCTCGCCACCCGGGGTCGCAAGCTCGACCGCACCCTGGAGGGCTACCTCGCCCTCGCGTCCAGGCGACGCGAGCAGCTCACGGCCGTCGTCACCGCGGCGACCGAGCTCACGCCCCAGCAGCGTGAGCGTCTCGGCGCGGCGCTGCACACCATCTACGGCAAGTCCATCGTGCTGCAGGTCGTCCTCGACCCGCAGGTGCTCGGTGGCATCCGTGTCCAGGTCGGCGACGAGGTCGTCGACGGCACCGTGCTGCGTCGCCTCGACGAGGCGCGCAGGCACATCGCCGGCTGACGGCACCGCACGACAACTGCACAGCACGACCACCACCACGCCTTCCGGTCCGAGCCCCTCGGCACCGGTCACTGCACCACTCAAGGGAGAAGAGATCAGATGACGGAGCTTTCGATCCGTCCGGAGGAGATCCGGGACGCACTGGACAACTTCGTTCAGTCCTACGAGCCCGGCACGGCCTCCCGCGAAGAGGTCGGCCGCGTCAGCGACGCCGGTGACGGCATCGCCCACGTCGAGGGCCTGCCCTCGTGCATGACCAACGAGCTGCTCGAGTTCGAGGACGGGACCCTGGGCCTCGCGCTCAACCTCGACGTCCACGAGATCGGCGTCGTCATCCTCGGTGACTTCTCCAGGATCGAGGAGGGCCAGGAGGTCAAGCGGACCGGCGAGGTGCTCTCCGTGCCCGTCGGCGACGCGTTCCTCGGTCGCGTCGTCAACCCGCTCGGCCAGCCGATCGACGGCCTCGGCGAGATCGCGACCACCGAGCGTCGCGCCCTCGAGCTGCAGGCGCCGACCGTCGTCCAGCGCAAGTCGGTGCACGAGCCGCTGCAGACCGGCCTCAAGGCCGTCGACGCCATGACCCCGATCGGTCGCGGCCAGCGCCAGCTCATCATCGGTGACCGCCAGACCGGCAAGACGACGGTCGCGGTCGACACGATCATCAACCAGAAGCAGAACTGGGACTCCGGCGACCCGGACCAGCAGGTCCGCTGCATCTACGTCGCCATGGGCCAGAAGGGCTCCACCATCGCTGCCGTCCGCGGCACGCTGGAGGAGGCCGGCGCCCTCGAGTACACGACGATCGTCGCGGCCCCCGCGTCCGACTCGGCGGGCTTCAAGTACCTCGCGCCGTACACCGGCTCGGCCATCGGCCAGCACTGGATGTACCAGGGCAAGCACGTCCTCATCGTGTTCGACGACCTGTCCAAGCAGGCCGAGGCCTACCGCGCCGTGTCGCTGCTGCTGCGCCGCCCGCCGGGCCGCGAGGCCTACCCCGGTGACGTATTCTACCTGCACTCCCGCCTCCTGGAGCGTTGCGCGAAGCTGTCCGACGAGCTCGGCCACGGCTCGATGACCGGCCTGCCGATCATCGAGACCAAGGCCGGTGACGTCTCGGCCTACATCCCGACCAACGTCATCTCCATCACCGACGGCCAGATCTACCTCCAGGCCGACCTCTTCAACGCCAACGTGCGTCCCGCGATCGACGTGGGTGTCTCCGTCTCCCGTGTCGGTGGCGCCGCGCAGATCAAGGCCATGAAGGAGGTCTCCGGCCGCCTCAAGCTCGACCTCGCGCAGTTCCGCGCGATGGAGGCGTTCGCCATGTTCGCCTCGGACCTCGACCCGGCTTCCCGCGCCCAGCTCGCGAAGGGTGCCCGCCTCGTCGAGCTCCTCAAGCAGAAGCAGGCCGCGCCGTTCCCGGTCGAGGAGCAGGTCGTGTCCATCTGGACCGGCACCACCGGCCAGCTCGACTCGATCGCGGTCGAGGACGTCTCGCGCTTCGAGTCCGAGTTCCTGGACTACCTGCGCCGCGAGAAGAAGGGCCTGCTGGACGCCATCCGCGAGTCCAAGAAGTTCGAGGACGAGACCCGATCCGGGCTCGAGGACGCCGTCAAGGCGTTCAAGGAGCAGTTCGCCGCCTCCGGCGCCGAGAACACCCCCGTCGGCCACGAGGCCGACCCGGGCGAGCTCGAGCACGAGGTCGAGCAGGAGCAGATCGTCAAGCAGAAGCGCTGACCACCACCGGGTGCCCACCACGGTGGGCACCCGGTGACAGCGTCGCCGCCTCCGGGCGGCACCCCCCAAGCACGTGATCCGCGGCCCCGGGCCGCACCAGGAACGAACGAGAGAGGCGGCAACATATGGGAGCGCAGATGCGGGTCTACCGCCAGCGCATCCGGTCCGTCCAGGCGACCAAGAAGATCACGCGCGCCATGGAGCTGATCGCCGCGTCCCGCGTGGTCAAGGCCCAGCAGCGCGTCCGTGAGTCCTCGCCGTACGCCCGCGCCCTGACGCGCGCGGTGTCGGCGGTGGCGACGTTCTCCAACGTCGACCACCCGCTCACCACCGAGTCGGCCGAGGTGCGCCGCGCGGCGGTGCTCGTCGTGACCTCCGACCGCGGCCTCGCCGGTGCCTACAGCTCCTCCGTCATTAAGGAGAGCGAGCGCCTCATCGGCGAGCTGCGCGGCGAGGGCAAGGAGGTCGTCCCCTACCTGGTCGGCCGCAAGGCAGTGGGCTTCTACCGCTTCCGCAAGCGTGAGTTCGCGGCCGAGTGGACCGGGTTCACCGACCAGCCCACGTTCGACGTGGCGCGGGAGATCGGCGAGGAGCTCGTGGCGGCGTTCAACCGCCCCTACGAGGACGGTGGTGCCGACGAGGTCCACATCGTCTTCACGCGCTTCGTCAACATGGTCAACCAGGAGCCCGACGTCATCCGCATGCTGCCCCTCGAGGTGGTCGAGGGCGAGGAGCCCCCTGCCGAGGACGACGTCCTGCCCCTCTACGAGTTCGAGCCCGGTGCCGAGCAGGTCCTCGACGCGCTGCTGCCCAAGTACGTCACGGCGCGCATCTACAACTGCCTGCTCCAGGCCGCCGCGTCCGAGCTGGCCGCGCGCCAGAAGGCGATGAAGTCCGCCACGGACAACGCCGAGGAGCTCATCAAGAAGTACACCCGGTTGGCCAACCAGGCCCGCCAGGCCGAGATCACCCAAGAGATCAGCGAGATCGTGGGCGGCGCCAGCGCCCTCGCCGACGCCAGTTGAGAAGGTAGAGAGAAACCAATGACTGCCACTGTCACTGAAGAGACCCAGGCCGCCACCCCCGGTGGCATCGGCCGCATCTCCCGCATCATCGGCCCGGTCGTCGACGTGGAGTTCCCCGCCGACGCCATGCCCGAGCAGTACAACCTGCTCACCACCACGGTCGAGCTCTCGGGGGAGAAGAAGAACCTCAACCTCGAGGTCGCCCAGCACATCGGCGACAACATGGTGCGCGCCATCTCGCTGCAGCCCACCGACGGCCTCGTCCGCGGCACCCAGGTGCAGGACACCGGCGGCCCGATCACCGTGCCCGTCGGCGACCAGACCCTCGGCAAGGTGTTCAACACCACCGGTGACGTCATGAACCTCGCCGAGGGCGAGACGTTCGAGGTCAAGGAGCGCTGGGGCATCCACCGCAAGGCCCCGGCCTTCGACCAGCTCGAGTCCAAGACCCAGATGTTCGAGACCGGCATCAAGGTCATCGACCTGCTGACGCCCTACGTGCAGGGCGGCAAGATCGGCCTGTTCGGCGGCGCCGGCGTGGGCAAGACGGTGCTCATCCAGGAGATGATCGCCCGTGTGGCCCGCGACCACGGTGGTGTGTCGGTGTTCGCCGGTGTCGGCGAGCGCACCCGTGAGGGCAACGACCTCATGGTGGAGATGGAGGAGGCCGGAGTCCTCGGCCAGACCGCCCTCGTCTTCGGCCAGATGGACGAGCCGCCGGGCACGCGTCTTCGCGTGGCGCTGTCGGCGCTGACCATGGCGGAGTACTTCCGCGACGTCCAGAACCAGGACGTGCTGCTCTTCATCGACAACATCTTCCGCTTCACGCAGGCCGGTTCCGAGGTCTCCACCCTTCTCGGCCGCATGCCGTCCGCCGTGGGCTACCAGCCCACCCTCGCCGACGAGATGGGCACGCTCCAGGAGCGCATCACCTCGACGCGTGGTCACTCGATCACCTCGATGCAGGCGATCTACGTGCCGGCCGACGACTACACCGACCCGGCCCCGGCCACGACGTTCGCGCACCTCGACGCGACGACCGAGCTGTCCCGTGAGATCGCCTCGCTGGGTATCTACCCCGCCGTGGACCCGCTCACGTCGACCTCGCGCATCCTCGACCGTCGCTACATCGCCGAGGACCACTACAACACCGCGGTGCGCGTCAAGCAGATCCTCCAGCGCAACAAGGAGCTGCAGGACATCATCGCCATCCTCGGCATCGACGAGCTCTCCGAAGAGGACAAGATCCTCGTCAACCGCGCCCGTCGCATCCAGCGGTTCCTGTCGCAGAACACCTACGTCGCCAAGCAGTTCACCGGCATCGAGGGCTCGACGGTCCCGCTGACCGACACCATCGAGGCGTTCACCAAGATCGCCGACGGCGACTACGACCACGTGCCGGAGCAGGCGTTCTTCATGTGTGGTGGCCTCGACGACGTCGAGCGCCAGGCCGCGGAGATCGAGAAGAACCTCTGACGCGACACCGTCGATGCAGGATGACGCGACAGCGTCGATGCAGGACTGACGCGACAGCGTCGATGCAGGACTGACGCGACAGCGTCGACTGAAGCACCCGTGTGCCGTGGGGCCAGCCACTCTGGCTGGCCCCGCGGCATACCACCCGCCGGAGGGTTCCCCACGGCGGTGGTTAGACTCGAGCAGTACGCATTCCCGTGGAGGACACCGTGAGCACCCTGCAGGTTGAACTCGTCGCCGCCGACCGCAAGGTCTGGGAGGGCGAGGCCGACATGGTCCTGGCCCGCACCGTCGACGGCGAGCTGGGCATCCTGCCCGGCCACACCCCGCTGCTCGGCATCCTCGTCGAGGGCGACGTGCGCATCCGGACCGCAGGCACCGACGCGGCGGCCCGCATCGACGGGGGCTTCCTGTCGGTCGACCGTGACAAGGTCATCATCGTCGCCGAGGCGGTCGACGCCTCGCAGATCCCGGCGTAGCCGAAAGGGGTGAGCATGGCGCCCGCGACGTTCGTCGAGATCATCGTGGGGGCACTCGCCTTGCTCGCCGTCCTGGCGCTGGCGTACATCTTCGTGCGCCGGCGCCTGCTGTCGTCCGGGGCACCGCTCATGCTGTGCGCGCTGCGTGCCCTGGACCGGTCGTCCTACCGGCTGGGGCTGCTGCGCTTCTCCGGCGGGACCCTGGAGTGGTACACCCTCATCGGCCCCTCACCGCGCCCGGTCCGGACCTGGGAGCGACCCCGGCTCGAGCTCGGGCCGCCGGAGGTCTCGCAGGAAGCCATCGCCGCCCTGCCGGAGGCGGTCACGGTGGCGTGCCGCTACGACGGCGACGAGTTCCGCCTGGCCCTGGCGCCTGCGGCCTACACCGCCATGCGCAGCTGGCTGGAGAGCTCGCCCCCCGGCTTCAACGTCAACGTCGCCTGAGCGGGATCACTTCTTCCGGTCGGGCGCCTGGGCGCGTCCGCCGCCGGGCTGCCACAGCACGTCGCCGCCGATGGGCAGGTTGGCGACGCGGGCCAGCACGAAGAGCAGGTCCGAGAGCCGGTTGAGGTACTTCGCGGTGAGGACGTTGACCCCGCCGTGGCCCTTGCTGCCGTCGCCGGGCTGGTCGCCGTAGGCGTCGATCGCAGCCCAGGCCGCGCGCTCCGCCCGGCGCACCACGGTCGTCGCGACGTGCAGGTGGGCCGAGCCCACGGTGCCGCCGGGCAGGATGAACGAGCGCAGCTTCTCGACGCGCTCCAGGTAGGCGTCGCAGTCGGCCTCGAGTTCGTCGACCCATGCCTGCTGGACGCGCAGCGGCGGGTACTCGTAGGTGGGCTGCAGCGGGGTGCAGAGGTCGGCGCCGACGTCGAACAGGTCGTTCTGCACCCGCAGCAGGGTGGCCCGGATGTCCTCGGGGAGCTCACCGGCGGCCAGGGCGACCCCGATGGCGGCGTTCGCCTCGTTGGTGTCGGCGTAGGCGAGCAACCGGACGTCGGTCTTGCTGGTGCGGCTCATGTCCCCGAGGTGGGTGCGGCCGTCGTCACCGGTCCGGGTGTAGATGCGCGTCAGGTTGACCATGGCAGCAGCCTGTCAGATGGGCCTGGGCGGCGCGGATAGGGTGGGTCGGTGGCTGAGAGATTCAGGGTCGTCGGAGGCACCGCGCTGCGTGGCGAGGTCGCGGTGTGGGGTGCCAAGAACAGCGCGCTCAAGCTCATGGCCGTGGCCCTGCTCGCCGTCGGCCGCACCCGCCTGACCAACGTCCCGGCCATCCTCGACGTGACGATCATGGCCGAGCTGCTGCGGCGCCTGGGCTGCACCGTCGACTACGACGCCACGGCAGGCGTCGTGGAGATCACCGTGCCCGAGAAGATCGGGCACCGGGCCGACTACGACCTCGTCCGCGCCCTGCGCGCGTCGACCGCCGTGCTCGGCCCGCTGGTGGCCCGCACCGGCTCCGCCGACGTCGCCGTGCCCGGGGGAGACGCCATCGGCTCACGCGGGCTCGACCTGCACGCCGCAGGGCTGGAGGCGCTCGGCGCCCGCGTCCACGTCACCCACGGCTTCCTGGTCGCCGAGGCGCCGGACGGCCTCCACGGCGCCGAGATCCGGCTCGAGTTCCCGAGCGTCGGGGCCACCGAGAACGTCCTGACGGCTGCGGTCCTGGCCCGGGGGACCACCCGTCTGGAGAACGCCGCGCGCGAGCCCGAGATCGCGGACATCGCCGAGATGCTGACGTCGATGGGGGCCCGCATCACGGGCGCCGGCACCTCCGTCATCGAGGTGGAGGGCGTCGACCGGCTCTCGCCCACCGAGCACGCCGTCGTCCCCGACCGCATCGCGGCCGGCACCTGGGCCTTCGCCGCCGCAGCCACCCGCGGCGACGTCGAGGTCGTCGGCGCCGTGAGCGCCCACCTCGTCGCCGCCCTCGAGCTGGTCGAGGCGAGCGGTGCCACCGTCACCGACACCGAGCGGGGGTTCCGGGTCGACTCCGGGGGCCGCCGCCCGCGCGCGTTCGACGTGGCCACGCTCCCGTACCCTGGCTTCCCGACCGACCTGCAGCCCTTCGCCCTCGCCTGCAACGCCGTCGCCGACGGCTCGGCGATGATCACCGAGAACCTCTTCGAGGCCCGGTTCCGCACCGTCCAGGAGCTGAACCGGCTCGGGGCCGAGACCCGCATCGACGGCCACCATGTCATGGTCCACGGGGTGGAGCGGCTCTCCGGCGCCCCGGTGGAGGCGAGCGACATCCGCGCCGGCGCGGCCCTGGTCATCGCCGGCCTGGTCGCCGAGGGGGTGACCACGGTCAGCGGTGCCCAGCACATCGACCGTGGCTACGCAGGGTTCGCCGAGAGCATGCAGGGCCTCGGCGCCGACGTCACGCGCGAGCCGGACGACGACCCCTTCCTCTGAGGGAAGCGTCCCGGAAGGACCGGGTTCCTCCCGGTTGGCGTAGCCGACACCGGGCCGGCCGACCGGGACCTTTACCAGATCTTGATCAGGCTCGACACAACCCGTACCCCGCCCGCGGGCGTCCCTGTGAGTGAATGTCTCCACGGACAAGGGGGTTCGCATGTCGGTCAGCACCATCGGGGTCCTCCCCGTCGCGGTCCGCGCACTGCACTCGGGGCAGGAGGTCGCCATCACCGGCCGCATCGACGTGCACTCGGTCCCCGACGTGCGACTGCTCCTCCACGAGATCATCGACACCGGCTGCGGTGACGTGTTGATGCGCCTGGCCGACGCCGAGATCGGTGACGCGACCGGCCTGGGGGTCATCGTGGAGGCCTACACGCGCGCCCGCCGTGCCGGCCGCCGACTGGCCGTCATCGACATGAGCGAGCGCACCGGGCGCCTGTTGCGTGCGTCACGCCTCGACCGCGCCCTCGTGCTGCGCGAGCCCGTCGAGGACCACACTGTGGTGGCTGTCACCGCCTGAGCGCCTCCCGCGGGCCTTCGGCCCGCCGGTACGTTCGGCCCATGCCCGAGCCTGCCGAGCCCGCTGCCGCGTCGACCCCCACCCCCGACGCGCCGCCGCGCCGCGAGCGCGACCGGCCCTGGGTGATGCGCACCTACGCCGGCCACTCCAGCGCGGCCGCGAGCAACGCGCTCTACCGGCGCAACCTCGCCAAGGGACAGACCGGGCTGTCGGTGGCGTTCGACCTGCCGACCCAGACCGGGTACGACCCCGACCACCCGCTCGCGCGCGGGGAGGTGGGCAAGGTCGGTGTCCCGGTCTCGCACGTCGGTGACATGCGGGCGCTGTTCGACCAGATCCCGCTGGACCGCATGAACACGTCGATGACCATCAACGCCACCGCGATGTGGCTGCTCGCGCTCTACCAGGTGGTGGCGGAGGAGCAGGCGGTCGCCGAGGGCCGTGACCCGGCCGAGGCGGTGCGGGCGCTGGCGGGCACCACCCAGAACGACATCATCAAGGAGTACCTGTCGCGGGGGACCTACGTCTTCGCGCCCCAGCCGTCGCTGCGGCTCATCACCGACATGGTCGCCTACACGGTCTCCGAGATGCCGAGGTGGAACCCCACCAACATCTGCAGCTACCACCTGCAGGAGGCCGGGGCGACGCCGGTCCAGGAGATCGCCTACGCGATGTCGACGGCCATCGCCGTCCTCGACGCCGTGCGCGACTCGGGACAGGTGCCGCAGGAGCGCTTCGGCGAGGTGGTCGCGCGGATCTCCTTCTTCGTCAACGCCGGGGTGCGGTTCGTCGAGGAGATGTGCAAGATGCGCGCCTTCGTCCAGCTGTGGGACGAGGTCACACGCGACCGGTACGGCGTGCAGGACCCGCGACACCGGCGGTTCCGGTACGGCGTGCAGGTCAACTCCCTGGGGCTGACCGAGGCCCAGCCCGAGAACAACGTCCAGCGCATCGTCCTGGAGATGCTGGCGGTGACGCTGAGCAAGGACGCCCGCGCCCGCGCGGTGCAGCTCCCCGCCTGGAACGAGGCGCTGGGACTGCCGCGCCCGTGGGACCAGCAGTGGTCGCTGCGCATGCAGCAGGTGCTGGCGTACGAGTCCGACCTGCTCGAGTACGACGACCTGTTCACCGGGTCGACCGTCGTCGAGGCCAAGGTCTCCGAGCTCGTCGACGGCGCCAGGGCCGAGATCGCCCGCGTCCAGGAGATGGGTGGGGCGGTCGCGGCCGTCGAGAGCGGCTACATGAAGTCCGCGCTGGTCGCCTCGCACTCCCGGCGCCGGGCGCGGATCGAGTCGGGCGAGGACGTCGTCGTCGGCGTCAACCGGTTCGAGACGACCGAGCCCAACCCGCTCACGGCCGACCTCGACACCGCCATCCAGACCGTCGACCACGACGTGGAGGCGCGGGCCGTCGAGGCGGTACGCGGCTGGCGCGCGGACCGCGACGCGGACGAGGGCTCCCGCCAGCGCGCCGCGGCAGCCTTGGCGGCGCTCGGGGAGGCCGCCCGCTCCGGTACCCCGCTCATGGCTGCCTCGCTGGAGGCGGCCCGCGCCGGGGTCACCACGGGGGAGTGGGCCCAGGCGCTGCGCGAGGTCTTCGGCGAGTACCGGGCGCCGACGGGGGTCTCGGGGTCGGTCGGGGTCGGGGACGGGGGCACCGACGAGCTCCAGGCAGTGCGTGAGCTGGTGCGCCGCACCGGCGAGGAGCTCGGCGAGCGGCTGCGGGTGCTCGTCGCCAAGCCCGGGCTCGACGGGCACAGCAACGGCGCCGAGCAGGTGGCGGTCCGCGCCCGGGACGCCGGGTTCGAGGTGGTCTACCAGGGGATCCGGCTCACGCCGGAGCAGATCGTGGCCGCGGCAGTGGCCGAGGACGTGCACCTGGTCGGGATCTCGATCCTCTCGGGGTCGCACATGGAGCTGGTCCCGCAGGTCCTCGACGGGCTGAGGGAGGCCGGCGCCGGCGACGTCCCGGTCATCGTCGGCGGCATCATCCCCGACTCCGACGCCAAGGCGCTCAGGGAGCTCGGCGTCGCGGCCGTCTTCACGCCCAAGGACTTCGGGCTGAACGAGATCATGGGCGAGCTCGTCGAGGTCGTCCGGCGCTCGCGCGGCCTGGCCGCGGGGCGTCCGGCCGGGGGCTGAGACCCGCTCCGCGCCCGGTCCGGAAACCGTTGCCCCACAGGCCGGGACGCGGCTCGCGTGGTGCCCGAGTCAAGTCTTGGTGCGTGTTTCCTGAAAATTCGCCCACGTGGCCGTTTCGTCGCCTAAGTTCGCCCCGCGCGCGGTGAATCAGTGGGGGCGGGTGTCCTCCACACGCCCGGCCCAAGTGGGGGGCGAATGGTTGTGTGGCCGCGCGACGAAGGAGACCCCGTGTCGATGCATCATCTGGGGCGGCGCCACCGCGGCTACGTAGCCGTGGTCGGTGTCAGTGCCCTGTCGGTAGTGGCGGCTGCCGCGCTCGGAACCTCGAGTGCCTCCGCCAGTGTGAACCCGAGCGCGCCCAAGCACCGCGGCTCGCTCGTGGACGTCCCCAAGGGACTCAAGAGTGCCGGCTCCTACCGGCTTGGCACCCAGCGCAGCGGGGCCGAGAAGGTGGACCGCTCGCTGGTGGGCGCCAAGGGCCAGGTCGACGTCATGATCGAGCTCGACGCCGCCCCCGCCTCCTCGGCGTTCGGGCTGGCCCGGGCGCGCGGGACGGCGGCCGCCACGACGGCGTCCCGCAACCAGACTGCCGCGGTCAAGCGCGCGCAGGCTGCTGTCGAGTCCCACTTCGGGGCCTCCGCCACCAAGGCGAAGACGCTGTACCGCGCGCACGCGCTGTACTCGGGCGTCGCGGTCCGCACCGACGCGAGCAAGCTCCAGGCCCTCGCCGCCCTCCCGGGCGTCAAGGCCGTGCACCGCATCACCCCCAAGCAGGCCTCCAACTCCTCCTCGGTGCCGCTCATCGGCGCCCCCGAGGTCTGGAAGGGCCGCGGCGAGACGGGCCAGGGCGTCCGCGTCGGCGTCATCGACACGGGCATCGACTACACCCACGCCGACTTCGGTGGCCCCGGCACCAAGGCGGCGTTCGACGCTGCCAAGGCGAGCAACACCTTCACGCCCACGGCCAAGGTGGTCGGCGGCTACGACTTCGCCGGTGACGCCTACAACCCCAGCGAGGGTGTGGGCACGCCCGTCCCGGACGCCAACCCCCTCGACTGCGAGGGCCACGGCTCCCACGTCTCGGGCACCACGGCCGGGCTGGGCGTCAACAAGGACGGCTCGACCTACACGGGCGGCTACTCCAAGGACATCGACCCCGCGTCGCTGAGCATCGGCCCGGGTGTCGCACCCGGCGCCAGCCTCTACGCGCTCAAGGTCTTCGGCTGCGAGGGTGACACCAGCATCGTGGGCCAGGCCCTCGACTGGGCCGCCGACCCCAACGGTGACGGCGACCTGTCCGACCGCCTCGACGTCGTCAACATGTCGCTCGGCTCGAGCTACGGCTCGCCCGACGACCCCGACTCCGTCGCCAGCAACAACCTCGCCGCGCTCGGCACCGTCGTCGTCGCCTCCATGGGCAACAGCGGTGACGTCTACGAGGTCGGCGGCGCCCCGGGCAACGCCACGCGCGTGCTCGCCGTGGCTGCCTCCGACGACGGCAACGACGTCGTCGACGGCCTCAAGGTCGACAGCCCGGACGACATCGAGCCGGCCGACACCGTCGACGGCAAGCAGGACAACGTCTTTGCCGCGCTGAAGTCGGTGGCCTACGACTGGGCGAACAAGCCCGGCCTCAGCAACACCGACGTCGTCACCCTCGGCGACTGGAGCCAGCCGCCGTCGGACACGAACAACACCGACGGCTGCTCGCCGCTGTCCACGGCCGACGCGGCTGCGGTCGCCGGCAAGGTCCTCATGACCATGTGGCTCGACGGCACGGGCCGTCGCTGCGGCTCGGTGGGTCGTTCGGGCAACGCTGAGACCGCCGGCGCCGCCGGCGTCATCTTCGGCAGCGACGTCAACTCCTTCTCCGCCGGTGTCACCGGTTCCGAGGTCATCCCGGCGATGCTCCTGGTCAACCAGGGCACCGAGGCGATCAAGGGCCAGCTCGACGCGGACCACGCAGTCAAGGTCACCATGACCAACGACCTGCGCAACTCGGTCGTCGTCGTCAACAAGGGCGCGATCGACCAGCTCGCGGGCTTCTCCTCGCGCGGCATCGGCGTGGCGAACAACGTCAAGCCCGACGTCGCGGCCCCGGGTGTCACCACCTTCTCGGTGGCGGTCGGCACGGGCAACGAGGGCATCGCCGAGAGCGGCACCTCCATGGCCTCCCCGCACGTGGCCGGCCAGGCCGCGCTCGTGCGTGGCCTGCACAGCACCTGGAGCGTCGAGGAGGTCAAGGCCGCCATCATGAACACGGCGACCCAGGACGTCTTCGTCGGCCAGGACCACACCGGTGCCGTCTACGGCCCCGAGCGGGTCGGCTCCGGCCGCGTCGAGGTGGACGACTCCGTCGGCACCTCGACCCTGGCCTACAGCAAGGACACCCCGGGCGCGGTCAGCGTCTCCTTCGGTCCCGTGGCGGTCACCGCCCCGACGACCACGCTGACCAAGACGGTCAAGGTCGTCAACAAGCGGCCCACCGGCTCCGCGGCCTACACGATCGGCTACAAGGCGGCGCACCCCACCCCTGGCGTCACCTACTCGTTCAGCCCCACCCAGGTGAACCTCGCGGCCGGCGCCTCGGTCGACGTCAAGGTCACGGCCACGATCACCAAGGCCAACCTGCGCGTCGCCCAGGACCCGACCACCTCGCCCGACCCGCTGGACATCGGCCTGCAGCGCAGCTTCCGGACCGACGCGAGCGGCCGCATGGTCCTCACCCCGGTCGGGTCCACGCCCGGTGGCGCCCTGCGCGTGCCGGTGTGGTCGGCTCCGCGGCCGGCCTCGGTGATGTCCTCCACGGGCAACGCCACGGTCAGCGGCGGCAGCTCCGTCAAGTGGGGCAAGCTCACCCTCACGGGCACCGGTGTCGACCAGGGCGGCGTCTCGGGCTACCAGTCCAGCGTCTCCGCGGTCGAGCTGCAGGGCATGAGCTCCAAGATGCCGAGCTGCAGCAGCACGCTGGCGGTCAACTGCATCGCCTTCGCTGACGACCGTTCCGCGGACCTGCGCTACGTGGGTGCCGGCTCGGACTACAACATGGCGGGCAACCTGGACGACAGCACGCTGACCTTCGCGGTCAACAGCTGGGGCCCGTGGCGCACGCCCGCGTCGTACACCGAGTTCGACGTCCTGCTCGAGACCGACGCCACCAACGCCGGGCCAGACGCAGCCGTCTACAACACCCGCGTGTCGACGACGGACGACTACGACTACTTCCTCTCGGAGCTGGTCGACCTGCGCAAGAGCTCGGACACCTACGGTGAGGTCCTCGACGACCAGCTCATCAACGGCATCGACGGCTCCTTCGACACCAACGTCTTCAACAGCGACTCGCTGGTGCTGCCGGTGTCGATGGGGGTCCTCGCGGACGCCGGGCTCGTCAAGGACGCCTCCGCCAAGCTCAAGTACTGGGTGGAGTCGTACTCGGCGGAGGCTGGGGCGGTCGACACGATCGGCTCGTCCTCGGCGCCGATGACCATCAGCGTGGGTTCGCCCGCCCTGTCGGCCTTCGGTGACTTCTGGACGCTGCTGAACACCGACCTCCCGGGTCAGGTGCTCCGCATCCGTCGCAACGACGCGGCCTACGCCACGGACAAGCCGATCGGCCTGATGCTGGTCCACCACCTCAACACCGACGGCCTGCGCTCGCAGGTGGTCCGGGTCAAGGCGGCGACCAGCACCACGCTGTCGACGAACGACCGCGACTTCGGCTACGGCTACCGCCCGACGCTGACCGCCACGGTCGCCCCGTCGCTGACCACCGGCACGGTGACGTTCATGGACGGCACCAAGAAGCTGGGTACGGCCACGGTCTCGGGCGGCAAGGCCACCTTCAAGGCCCCCGTCCTGGCACGCGGCACGCACTCGCTGAAGGCGGTGTACGGCGGCTCGACCGTCTACCTGTCCTCCACGTCGGCGGCCCTGTCGGTGGTCGTGCGCTGAGCACCCACCACCACGCCTGACCAGTGGGCCCCTGCCGGGAGGCAGGGGCCCACTGCCGTCCCGGCGCCCAGGGGAAGAGCGGGGCGTATGGCGTCAGAGCCAGGCGCCGCGGCGCAGCACCCGCACGAGCTCGAGCGACTCGTCCGCGACGACGACATCGGCGTGGCCACCCGGCGCCAGGGCGCCGACCTCGGCCAGGCCCACGGCACGTGCCGGCGTGGCCGAGGCGGCGGTGACGGCGTCGACGAGGTCGATGCCGAGGTCCTGGACGCAGCACCGGACCTGCTCGAGCAGGGTCGAGACCCCGCCGGCGAGCGAGCCGCCCTCGGTGAGGCGGGCCTCCCGGCCGGTCACGGTGACCGAGCGACCGCCGAGGGTGTGCGCGCCCTCGGGCAGCCCGCTGGCGGACATCGCGTCGCTGACGAGGGCTATGGCTGCGGAACCCGCGGTGTCGAACAGCAGCCGCACGGTCGGACCTGCGAGGTGCACGCCGTCGGCGATGACCTCCACGACGGCCTCACCGCGGACCGCGGCGCCGAGGGCGGCGCCGACCGGCCCGGGGGCGCGGTGGTGCAGTGGCGGCATCCCGTTGAACAGGTGGGTCACGAGGGCCTTGCCCCCGGCGCCGCCGTACCCCGCCACGGCGGCGAGCGCTGCAGCGCACGTGTCGTGGTCGGCGTCGGTGTGCCCCAGGGACGCGACGACTCCGTGGTCGGCCAGGGCCGAGGGCAGCTCGCTGCGGGGGTCGCGCTCGGGGGCGAAGGTCATGTGGCGCAGACCGCCCCCTGCAAGGGTGCAGAGGTCCTCCACGAGGTCGAGGTCGACGTCGACCAGCGCCGCCGGGTCCTGGGCGCCGCACCGCACGCTCGACAGGAACGGCCCCTCGAGGTGGATGCCGGCGAGCACTCCGGACTCGACCAGGGGGGCGAGCGTGGAGACGCCTTCGCGCAGCATCCCGGCGGGGGCGGAGACCAGCGAGGCCACGACGGAGGTGGTCCCGTGGCGCTGGTGGTGCTCGGCCGCGACGAGGGACCCGGCCGTCCCCACGCCGAACTCGCCGCCGGCACCCCCGTGGCAGTGGAGGTCGACCAGGCCCGGGAGCAGCGTGAGCCCCGGGCGCCACCACGTCGGGGTGAGTGCGTCCGACCAGCCGTGGCCGAGCTGTCGGGCCGACTCGGGCCGCGGGCCGACGTGGACGATGCGACCGTCCTCGACCGCCACCACCCCGTCGGCGACCACGCCGTCCGGGGTCACGAGCCGGCCGGGCAGCAGCTGTCGGGGGACGGCGTGCGGTGCGGAGGTCACGACAGGATGATGGACCTCGTGAGGTGGCGGGGGCGATCCGGGTCGACCCCGGCGCGTCGCGCCTTGAGCAGGCAGAGCCGGTGGACCCGCAGCAGGTCGGCGAGGGGGTCGATGTCGCGGTGCTCGAAGTGCCCGCCGGTGGCCTGCACGTCCTCGGCGAGGCCGGCGGGGACCTCGCCGAAGGCCCAGGTGGCCCTGCCGGCCGTGGTGATGCTGATGGGGCCGTGGCGGTACTCCATGGCGGGGTAGGCCTCGGTCCAGAACTGCGCGGACTCCCGCAGCTTGAGCGCTGCCTCCTGCGCGAGCCCGACGGTCCAGCCACGGCCGAGGAAGGTGAGCTGCTCGGCGTCGGCGACACCGGCGAGGGCGGTGTCCTCGTCCTCGGCGAGGACCGCCTCGGCGTCGGCGACGGCGCGGCCGAGGTCCTCACCCAGCGTGGCGCGCAGCAGGAAGAGCGTGGTCGTCGCGAAGCGGGTCTGCACGACCGACCGCTCGTCGACCTCGGCCATGAGCAGGCAGTCGCTGCCCAGCTCGGTCAGCCGCGTGCCCGCCGTCGCCACGATGGTGGTCACGCGCACGCCGCGCTCCCGCAGGCCTGCGACCAGCTCGATGACCTCGGTCGTCGTCCCCGAGCGGGAGATCGCGACGACGTGGTCGAAGGTCCGGCCCGTCGGGAACTCGCTGGCGGCGTGGGCCTCAGTGACGCCGTGGCCGCCCTGCTCGCGCAGGACGGCGTAGGCCCGGGCCATGTAGTAGGACGTCCCGCAGCCGACGACGGCGACGTGGTCACCGGGGCGGGGGAGGACCGCGGTGGCCTCGTCGACCCGACCCAGCACAGTGGCCCAGTCGGCCGGCTGCGTGGCGATCTCGGCGGCGACATGGCTGGTGTAGTCGGTCATCGGTGCCCCTCTGTGAGCGGATAAGAGTGGCTGAAGTGTTCCGCACTCAGATTCGATCAGTCAAGACGTGCCGGGTTTGCGCCGCTTTGCGACGGTGGGTCGCCGGGACGATCGCGAAAGTCGCCCAGAAGTGCTTGACGAGGGCGCGGTGCCGGGCCATGGTTTCCCTCATGCTTCGGCGAACATGAGCGAAGCGCGCTTCAAACGACAGGAAACGATCATCCGACTCGGGCCGCGGCTCGGTCGCGACCCGGGCCCTGCCGAAGCGTTCAATGACGAACACGAGGAGCGACGTGCGCACCACGACTTCAGGACACACAGCGGCGCTGCGCTGGGGCGTGCTCGCCCTCGGCGCGGGCCTGGCCCTGGCGGCCTGCTCGGGCGGGACCGGGGCGGGGTCGGCCGGCGGAGGGGGCAACTCCGGGAAGAAGGCGACCACCATCAAGCTGGTCGCCGCGGAGTACTCCAAGGACCACACCAAGGCGTTCTGGGACAAGTTCGCCACCGACTACAAGGCGAAGACCGGCAACACCCTCGAGGTGCAGATCGTCAGCTGGGACGACATCGACCAGCAGAGCTCGACGATGGTCCAGAACAACAACCCGCCGGACATCCTCAACCTCAACGCCTACGCGAGCTACGCCAAGGACGGCCTGCTCTACAGCGCCGACGACGTGCTCTCCAGCTCGGTGAAGTCCGACCTGCTCGACGCCTTCGTCAAGTCGGGCACCTACAACGGCAAGATGTACGGCATGCCGGACCTCAGCTCGGCCCGCGCCATGTTCTACAACAAGGCGCTGTTCAAGAAGGCCGGCATCGCCGCCCCGCCGAAGACCTGGGCCGAGTTCGAGCAGGACGCCACCAAGATCGCGGGCCTCGGCGACGGCAGCATCGGCTACGGCCTGCCGCTGGGCCCGGAGGAGTCGCAGGGCGAGTTCTCCATCTGGATGTTCAACAACGGCGGGGACTGGAAGAAGGACGGGAAGTGGACGATCAACTCCCCGGAGAACGTCGAGACGCTCACCTTCCTCAAGTCGCTGGCGACCAAGAAGCTCACGCAGAACAACCCCGGCAAGACCAACCGGCAGGACGCGTTCGACCTGTTCGCCTCCGGCAAGGTCGGCATGGTCGTCGGCTTCTCCCCGCTGGCGGCCACCCTCGACGGGGCCAAGAAGGTCGACTACGGCGTCGCGCCGATGCCGACCAAGGCCGACGGCGGTGAGCCGCAGACGTTCGGCGTCACCGACTACCTCATGGCGTTCAAGAAGACGGGCAACCAGGACGCGGTGAAGGCGTTCTACGACCTGTACTACCAGAAGGACCAGGTCAACACCTTCATCAAGGCCGAGGGCTTCCTGCCGGTGACCAAGTCCGGCATCGAGCAGTTCAAGTCCGACACCAAGCTCGCGACCTACCTCGAGACGCTGCCCAACGCGCACCTGACGCCGACCGACGACCCCACGTGGGACAAGGTCAAGCTGGCCGTGCAGCAGAACCTCGGCACCGCCGTGACGGGTGACCCGAAGGCCGTGCTCGACAAGCTGCAGAAGTCCGCCGAGGCCGGCAGCTGAGCATGAAGAGACGAGGTGAGGCGTCGGGTCCCGTCGCGCTGCTGTGGCTGGGGCCCGCGCTCATCCTCATCGCCGGGGTGGTCGTCTACCCCGCCGTGGAGCTGGTCAAGGCGTCGCTCTCGCGCTACTCCATCACGGGGCTGCGCAAGGGCGACGCCGGGCTGGAGAACTTCCGCGGCGTCCTGGCCAACGAGTCCCTCGGCACGGTCCTGACCAACACCCTGGTGTGGGTGGTCGCGGTCGTCGTGCTGACGATCCTCATCAGCCTCGGGGTCGCGCAGTTCCTCACCAAGGACTTCTGGGGCCGGCGGGTGGTGCGGTGGGCGGTCATCGTGCCGTGGGCCGCGTCACTGGTCATCACCGCGCGACTGTTCAGCCTCATCTACAGCTACTACTACGGCACGCTCAACGCGCTGCTGTTGAAGCTGCACGTCATCAGCACGCCGATCGACTTCCTCGGCGACGACCGCTGGATCATGCCGTCGATGGTGGCGGTCGGGGTGTTCGTCTCGATCCCGTTCACCGCCTACGTGTTCGTCGCCGGGCTGCACGCCATCCCCAGCGACGTCTACGAGGCGGCGCGCATCGACGGCGCCTCGCCCTGGAAGGTGTGGCGGCTGATCACGCTGCCGCTGCTGCGCCCGGCCGTCCTCGTGGCGACCGTGCTCAACATGATCTACGTGTTCAACAGCTTCCCGATCATCTACACGCTCAACGAGTCCAACCCCGGGTTCGGCCACGACACGACGATCACGTTCATGTACAAGCTGGCGTTCAAGAGCGCCGAGAAGGACGTGGGCCAGTCGGCGGCCGCGGGCCTGTTCAACGTGCTGCTCATCCTGGTGGCCGTCGTCGTCTACCTGCGGGTCTCGCGGTGGCGTGAGGAGGAGCAGTCGTGAACGGCACCCTGAGCTGGCGCAGGATCCGCCCGGCGGCCATGCCGGTCATCGGGCTCGCGGTGGCGCTGGCGTTCCTGTGGCCCTACCTCGTGATGCTGCTCGACGCCTTCCGGCCCAGTGGCGACGTCGTCACCACCCCCGCCTCGATCCTGCCGCGGGAGTGGAAGTGGACGACGTTCAGTGAGGTGGTCGGTGACGAGCGGTTCCGCGCGTGGCTGCTGACCTCCGTCGTCGTCGCCGTGGCCTCAACGGTGATCGTGGTGCTCGTCGCGGTGCCGGCGGCCTACTTCACCGCCCGGTTCCGCTTCCGGGGGCGCATTGCGTTCCTGTTCCTCGTGCTGATCACGCAGATGTTCTCGCCGACCTCGCTGGTCGTCGGCATCTACCGGGAGTTCTTCTCCCTCAACCTCGTCAACACCTACCTCGCCCTCATCCTCACCAACGCGGCGTTCAACCTGGCCTTCGCGGTCTGGATCCTGCACGGTTTCTTCGCCTCCATCCCCAAGGAGGTCGAGGAGGCGGCCGAGCTCGACGGGTGCGGCCCGGTGACGCGGCTGCGGCGGATCATGCTGCCGCTGACGCTGCCCGGCCTCGTGACGGCGACCATCTTCACCTTCATCGCGGCCTGGAACGAGTACGTCGTGGCGCTGACCCTCATGCTCGACGACAGCAAGAAGCCGCTCACCGTCGGCATCAACTCCTACGTCACCGGCTACGAGCAGAACTGGGACCAGCTGTTCGGCGCCTCGATCATCGCGATCGTGCCGGTCGTGATCCTGTTCGCGATCATCGAGAAGCACCTCGTGGGGGGCCTGACGGCCGGGTCGGTCAAGTGAGCGCCTCCGTCTCGCGGCCGCAGGACCGCGGCGCGCGGTGGAGCGCCCTGCTCGGGCTGCTCGCCGAGAACGGGAGGCTGAGCGTCGCCGAGGTCGTCGAGGCGCTCGGGGTCTCCGAGGCCACCGTGCGGCGCGACTTCACCGACCTCGCGGCCCAGCAGCTCGTGACCAGGACGCACGGCGGCATCGTCGCGTCGGCGGTCGCCTACGACCTCCCCGCCCGCTACAAGCAGGCCGGCACCGACACGGCCAAGGACCGGATCGCGGCGTACGCGGCCGACCTCGCCGTCGAGGGGTCGGTGGTCGGCTTCAACGGCGGGACCACGACGAGTGCGGTCGCGCGCCGCCTGGCGGCGCGTGCCGACCTCGCGAGCTCGTCGCGGCGACCGGCGATCACCGTGGTGACCAACGCCCTCAACATCGCCACGGAGATGGTGCTGCGCCCGTTCGTACGGTGCGTGTCGCTCGGTGGCGTGGCGCGCACCGAGTCCTACGAGCTGTCCGGGCCACTCGCCGCGATGGTGCTCGGGGAGCTGTGGCTCGACACGGTCTTCCTCGGCGTCGACGCGGTCTCCGGCTCGGCCGGCGCCATGTGCCACCACGAGGGGGAGGCGGGCATCAACGCCCTCATGGTCGAACGCGCCCAGCGCGTCGTCGTGGTGGCCACCGGCGCCAAGCTCGGCCGCAGGGCGTTCGCGCGCATCTGCCCACCGTCGCGCATCGACCTGGTGGTCACCGACAGCACCGCACCCGAGGACGCCGTCGCCGACCTGCGTTCTGCCGGCGTCACCGTGGACGTGGTCTGACGGTGGACCCGCACGACGCAGCGACCGACGTGGTCGCCGCCGTGGACGTGGGCGGCACCCGCACCAAGGCGGCGCTCGTGGCGCGCGACGGCCGCGAGGTCGTCTCGACGACGGTGCCGACACCGACCGGCTGTGCGCTCCCGGGCGTCCTGGTGCAGCATGTGGAGCAGGTCGTGCGCGACCTGCTGGCCGCGCAGGGGGCAGTGCAGCAGGTCGTCGCCTGCGGGGTGGTCGTTCCCGGGCTCGTCGACGACGAGCGGGGGGTCGCCCGCTGGTCGGCCAACCTCGGCTGGCGCGACCTGGCCGTCGGCGCGCCGCTCTCCGCGCGGCTCGGGCTGCCGGTCGCCCTCGGCCACGACGTCCGCGCGGGACTGGTGGCAGAGGCCAGGCTGGGCGCCGCCCGCGACGACCGGCACGTCCTGTTCGTCCCGGTGGGCACGGGCATCGCGGGCGCCCTCATGGTCGACGGGCACGTCCTGCTCGCCGACGGCTACGCGGGCGAGCTGGGGCACGTCGTCGTCGACCCCGGGGGCCCTGAGTGCGGCTGCGGGGCTCGCGGGTGCCTGGAGGCCGTCGCGTCCGCGGCTGCCGTCGAGCGCGCGTACGCTGCGGTGGCCGCCACGCCACCAGGACCTGGGGGACGGGTCTCTGCGGAGGAGCTCGCGGCCCTCGTCGATGCGGGCGACGTTGCGGCGCAACAGGTCTGGGAGGTCGCTGTCGAGGCTCTCGCGACTGCGGTGACCGCGGCCGTGACCCTGACAGGCGTCGACCTGGTGCTCGTGGGGGGAGGCCTGGCCGAGAGCGGGGAGACCCTGCTCGGGCCGTTGCGCAGTGCGGTCCGCGGCCGGCTGACGTTCCAGCGGATGCCGCGCATCGAGCGACCCCTGCTCGGCGACCGGGCCGGCTGCCTCGGGGCGGCCTGCCTCGCCTGGGACCTCGCATGAACGTCGCACCGGACGAGCCCGGTGTGGTGCTCACCGTCACCCCCAACCCGGCCCTCGACGTGACCTACGACGTCGAGCGGCTGGTGCCCCACGCCAGCCACCGCGTGCTGGCGGTGCGCGAGGTGGCCGGGGGCAAGGGGCTCAACGTCGCCGGGGTCCTGCGGTGCTGCGCGGTGCCGGTGCTCGCCACCGGTGCGGTCGGCGGACCGACGGGGGAGCAGCTGCGGGCCGACCTCGACGCCCGCGGAGTCACCCACCGCTTTGCCCGGTCCTGCGCCCCCACGCGGCGCACGACGACCGTCGTCAGCCTGGCGGACGGTGATGCCACGGCGTTCAACGAGCCCGGCGCGGCGTGGCCGGTCGAGGCGTGGTCGGCGCTGGTCCAGCACGTGGCCGACCTCGTCGACCAGCACCCGGTGCGGGTGCTGGTCGCGTCGGGCAGCCTGCCGCCGGCGCACAGCGAGGGGTCCCACCCGGGCGCCGACGGAGGGCCCTCCTTCGCCGACCACGCCTACGCCGACCTGACCCGGGTCGCGCACGACGCCGGGCTACCCGTCGTGGTCGACGCCTCCCGCGCCGCGCTCCTCGGCGCCCTCGCGGCGGGCCCCGACGTGGTGAAGCCCAACGTGCACGAGCTCCGCGAGGCGACCGCCGTGCAGGATCCCTTGGAGGGCGCAAAGGCGCTGCAGCGCAAGGGCGCTCGTCACGTCGTGGTCTCGCTGGGCGCCGAGGGCGTCCTGGCGGTTGCTCCGGACGGAACGGTCGTGCGAGCCGGCCTGGGGGAGCACCTGCGCGGCAACCCCACCGGCGCCGGCGACGCCGCCGTGGCAGCGATCGCAGCCGGGCTGGCCAGGGGAACAGCGTGGGACGAGTGCCTGCGTGACGCCGTGGCCTGGTCCGCCGCGGCGGTGCTGCAACCCACCGCGGGCGTCGTCGACCCTGCCGACATCGACCGCCTGCGCGCCGCCGTGCGCGTCGAGACGACAGGGAGCTGAACCGTGCTCGTACCGCTCAGGGAACCGCTCGAGCAGGCTCGCGCCGCGGACCGGGGGCTCGCGGCATACAACGTCGTGCACCTCGAGCACGCCGAGGCACTGGTCGGGGCGGCGGAGGACACCGGCCTCCCGGTGGTGCTCCAGGTCAGCGAGAACGCCGTGCGCTTCCACGGTTCCCTGGCCCCGATCGCCCTGGCCACGCGGACCCTGGCTGAGCGGGCGACCGTACCCGTCGTCCTGCACCTCGACCACGCGGTCTCGGTGGACCTGGTGCGCGAGGCGCTCGACCTCGGCTTCACCTCCGTGATGTTCGACGGGTCACGGCTCGACGACGCCACC
This sequence comes from Pedococcus sp. 2YAF34, assembly GCF_052114585.1. Lineage (NCBI taxonomy): Bacteria > Bacillati > Actinomycetota > Actinomycetes > Micrococcales > Intrasporangiaceae > Pedococcus > Pedococcus sp. 2YAF34. The sequence goes on along the minus strand of NZ_JBFRFA010000004.1, from coordinate 83,433 downwards.
AACCGTTCCACGACCCGGGAGGTGGTCGCTCGCTGCCACGACCGCGGGGTCGACGTCGAGGCGGAGCTCGGCGAGATCGGCGGCAAGGACGGCGTGCACGCACCGGGGGTGCGCACCCGGCCCGAGGACGCGCGACAGTTCGCACTGGACACGGGGGTCGACGCGCTCGCCGTGGCTGTCGGCTCCTCGCACGCGATGACTGAGCGCACTGCGGCACTCGACCTCGAGCTGGTCGCTGCGATCCGGGAGGCGGTCCCGGTACCGCTGGTGCTCCACGGCTCGTCGGGCGTGCCGGACGAGGGCCTCGTCGCCGCGGTCCGGGCCGGCATGACCAAGGTCAACATCGCCACGCACCTCAGCAGCGTCTTCACCGCCGAGGTGCGTCGGGCGCTGGCCGCCGACCCGGACCTCGTCGACAGCCGCAAGTACCTCGCGCCGGCCAGGGCTGCGGTGCGGGCCGAGGCGGCCCGCCTGCTCGAGCTGCTCGCCCTGCGCTAGGCCCAGCTGCGCAGCGCGTGGTCCAGGGCGTCGAGCGAGCGCTCGAACGACGTCCCGAGGTCGCGGGGGTGGTGGCTGAAGCCGCCCGAGGCCTCCAGGCCGAGGAACCCGTAGACGGTGGACAGCACGAGTCGCGCGGCATCGGTCTCGTCCGGGTCGGTCAGGCCGTACCCGCGCAGCACGGCCCGCACGAGCTCGCCGTGCCGGGGCGCGGCGCTGGCGGCGAGCGTGACGGGGTCGAGCTCCTGCTGCATCGCGGTGTAGCGACCGGGGTGGGCGAGCGCATAGTGCCGGTACGTCGTCGCGAAGGCCTTCAGGGCGTCCTTGCCTGCGAGGCCCGCCACGGCGTCCGCGAGCAGGTCGGCGAGCTCGGCGAGCGCGAGGACGGTGACCCGGGTGCGCAGGTCCCCCAGGCCCGCGACGTGGGAGTAGAGGCTGGCGTCCTTGACGCCCAGGCCCCGGGCGAGTGCCGCCAGGCTGATGGCCTCGAAGCCGACCTCGTCGGCGAGGTCGGCCGCGGCCACCGTGAGCCGCTCCGGGGTGATGCCTGCCCGCGCCATGTCGCTCCCTAAACTAGGGGTTCTAGGTTTTGACCTATAGTACCTAGTATGCAGGAGCTGACCGAGACCCAGATCAGGACGTCGTTCGTCAATGCCACCAAGGGCGAGTCCAAGCGCCTGGTCCTGCCCAAGGACCTGACCTCGCGGCCGTGGGCCGACCTCGACTTCCTCGGCTGGCGCGACCCTGCTGCACCCCAGCGCGCCTACCTCGTGGTCCCGGACGGCGGGTCGGCCACGGGGGTCGCACTGCGGCTCGCCGACTCCTCGGCCGGACGACGCCGCCGCAACATGTGCGCGGTGTGCCTGACGACGCACCCCGGTGACGGCGTGGCGCTGATGACGGCGCGACGGGCGGGACGGTCGGGGCAGCTGGGCAACTCGGTCGGCACCTACCTGTGCAGCGACCTCGCCTGCTCGCTCTACCTGCGTGGGCTGCGCAGCGCAGGGCCGGGCGCACGGATGCAGGAGTCGCTGTCGCTGGAGGACCAGGTGGACCGGCTGCTCGCCCGGCTGCACGCCTTCCTGGGCAGCGTCGCCCGCGAGGCCTGAACCGTCAGGGCGCGCGCCGGCGCCGGCGCCGGCCCCGACCCGGCCCACCGCGGTGCTGACGCCGAACGACCCCCTCACCCGGCCCGGCGGCATACCCTCGGTCCGTGAGCGACCTCCACTGTCCCGCAACGCTGCTCGTCGCCCGCCACGGTGACGCCGAGTACGGGCACCCCTCGGTGCTCTCCGACGAGGGCGGCTGGCTCAGCGACCGGGGCCGCGAGCAGGTGCGCGACCTCGCGGCGTCGCTGCGGGACCGGCGGGTCGCCCGCGTCTACACCAGCGTCCTCCAGCGTGCGGTCGAGTCCGGCTGCCTCGCCGCGGAGGTCCTGGGGGTGGACAGCGTGGCCGTCGACGGGCTCGCGGAGTTCTCCGTCGGGGCGCTCGCCGGGCGGCCGCACGACGACCACGAGCTGGCCTCGGTCTTCCGCGCCTGGATGCACGGCGACCTCGGCCGGTTCATCCCGGGCGGCGAGACCGGCGCCGAGGTCGTGGCGCGCTACCGGGAGGCGCTGCAGTCGATCGCGGACCTGCACCGTGGGGAGACGGTGCTGGTCTTCAGCCACGGCGGCGTCATGTCGTTCGTCCTCCCGCGCATCGGGGGAGTCGTGCGCGCGGACCTGGTCGAGCAGGCGTTCCTGCCCAACTGCGGGATCGCCGAGGTCGAGGTCGACGGGGACGGCTTCCGGGTGCGGTCGTGGCCGGGGTCGAGCGACCGCGCCGTCGTCTGAGCGTCGGAGCCCGATGGATGGCGACCGGCGGGTGGCCGGCCAGCGCCGGGTCGGGTGGCCGGCCTGCGCCGGCCGGGTGGCCGCGGCTCAGAAGAGGCGGGTCGTCGTGTCGTCGATGCCGCGCAGCGCGTCGTAGTCGAGGGTGACGCAGCGGATGCCGCGGTCGGTGGCCAGCGTGCGCGCCTGCGGCTTGATCTCCTGCGCCGCGAAGATCCCGGTGACGGGGGCCAGGTGCGGGTCGCGGTTCATGAGCTCGAGGTAGCGGGTCAGCTGCTCGACGCCGTCGATGTCTCCGCGCCGCTTGATCTCGACCGCCACCGACGCGCCCCCGGCGTCACGGCACAGGATGTCGACCGGGCCGATGGCGGTCATGTACTCGCGTCGCACCAGCGACCAGCCCTCGCCGAGGGTGTGGATGTGCTCGGCCAGGAGCTTCTGCAGGTGGGCCTCCACGCCGTCCTTGACCAGGCCCGGGTCGACCCCGAGCTGGTGGGAGGAGTCGTGCAGCACCTCGTGGATGAGGACGCGCAGGCGGTCCTCGGACTTGGCGTGCTGGACCTGCCAGACCGTCTGCACGCCCTGCTCGGCCTCGTGCTCCTCCGGGGTGACCTCAGCCATGGCGCACGGCGGTGACATCCAGTTGAGCGGCTTGTAGGAGCCGCCGTCGCTGTGCACCAGGACCGAGCCGTCGGCCTTGACCAGGAGCAGCCTGGTCGCGAGGGGGAGGTGGGCGGACAGCCGCCCGTCGTAGTCCACCGAGCACGTCGCAATCACCAGTCGCACGAGGCGCAACTCTACGGCGGACGGTGACGTGGTCGTGACCAGGACCTCATTGCATCGACGAGGGGGCGGGCGCACACTCGAACCTGAGGTGAGGTGAGCACCCATGCTGATCCTGCTGGGCAACGTCGCCGGGCTGGCCATCGTCGTCGCCACCGGCATCGCCGTGCTGCGCTGGGTCAACACCGGCAGGGCCCCCCGCCTGCTGCGCCCGCTGCTCGACCGACTCGAGCGCGCGGTGGCCCGGCGAAGGCCCCGGCACGAGCCGCTGCCACCGGTCCTGCTCGCCCTCGAGGTCAGCCGGCTGGCGGGGCACGTGCGCACCGTGGACCAGTCGGACCTGCCCAACAAGGCCGAGCGGCTCATGGCCGCCCGGCTGGCCTACGACCACGCCCTGCGCGACTACTGCCGGGCCGTCGACGTGCCCGTGCCCACCGCCATCCGGGGGTTGTCGCGTGAGCAGCGCTTTGACCTCGAGACGGCGCTCATCGGGGCCGGCCACGAGTGGTGAGCGCGTGCGCCGGCCGGTGACAGAGGACCCTCCCGCTCGTCGTGTGCCGGTGCGCGGGTGGCGACCGTCACCCCGGCCAGGGGTCCACGCGGCGAACTGCCTCTGACAGACTGCGCCGCATGGCTCGTGAGTTCAGCAAGGTCGCTGTCGTCGGTCTCGGCACCATGGGTGCAGGCATCGTGGAGGTGTTCGCCCGCAACGGCATCGACGTCGTCGCGATCGAGGTCGACGAGGCGGCGGTCGAGAAGGGCCGCGGCGTCCTGCAGCACTCGACGGACCGGGCCGTCTCCCGCGGCAAGCTCTCGATCGACGACCAGGCGGCGCTGCACTCGCGGGTGCACTTCACCTCGAGCATGGACGACGTGGCCGACTGCCAGCTCGTCATCGAGGCGGTGCCCGAGCACCTGGACCTCAAGAAGGAGGTCTTCGCCAAGCTCGACGCCGTGGTCGGTCCCGACGCGATCCTGGCGACCAACACCTCCTCCCTGTCGGTCACCGAGATCGCCGTCGCCACGAGCAACCCCAAGCGGGTCGTGGGCATGCACTTCTTCAACCCGGCCCCGGTGCTGCAGTTCGTCGAGGTCATCCGCACGGTCGTCACCGAGGACGAGGTCTTCGAGGACGTCAAGGCCCTCGCCCAGCGCCTCGGCAAGCAGCCGGTCGTCGTCGGCGACAAGGCCGGCTTCATCGCCAACGCGCTGCTGTTCGGCTACCTCAACCACGCCGTCGCGATGTACGAGAGCCGCTACGCGAGCCGCGAGGACATCGACGCCGCCATGAAGCTCGGCTGCGGCTACCCGATGGGCCCGCTGGCCCTCATGGACCTCATCGGCCTGGACACCGCCTACGAGATCCTCGACACGATGTACAAGCAGGGGCGCGACCGCCTGCACGCGCCGAGCCCGATCCTCAAGCAGATGGTCAGCGCGGGCCTCAAGGGCCGCAAGAGCGGCCGCGGCTTCTACACGTATGCCGAGCCGGGCAGCTCCCAGCTCGTGGACGACGCCCTCAGCCCGGCCACCGCCGGGGGGACCCACGTGGCCACCCGTACCGTGCGCACCGTCGGTGTCGTGGGGTCGGGGACCATGGCGACCGGCATCGTCGAGGTGTTCGCCAAGGCCGGGTTCGACGTCACCTACGTCACCCGCAGCAAGCCCAAGGTCGACGCCGTGACCGCCGCCGTCACCAAGTCGCTCGAGAAGGCCGTCCAGCGCGGCAAGCTCACCCAGGAGGACCGCGACGAGGCGCTCACCCACCTCACCGGCTCCACGTCCCTTGAGGACCTGGCGACCGTCGACCTGGTCGTCGAGGCGGTCGTGGAGGACCTCGCGGTCAAGCGGGCGCTCTTCGAGAACCTCGACGAGATCTGCAAGCCCGGTGCGGTCCTCGCGACCACCACGTCATCGCTGCCGGTGGTCGAGTGCGCTGCGGCGACCAGCCGTCCGCAGGACGTCGTCGGCATGCACTTCTTCAACCCGGCCCAGGTGATGAAGCTCGTCGAGGTGGTGCACACCGTCTCGACCGCGCCCGAGGTGGTGGCCACCGCGCAGGAGGTCTGCGCCCGCGTCGGCAAGCACGTGGTGACGTGCGGCGACCGGTCGGGGTTCATCGTCAACGCGCTGCTCTTCCCCTACCTCAACGACGCCGTGAAGATGCTCGAGGCCAGCTACGCCACGGCCGACGACATCGACACCGCGATGAAGACCGGGTGCGGCCTGCCCATGGGTCCCTTCGAGCTGCTCGACGTGGTGGGACTCGACGTCGCCCTGGCCATCCAGCGCGAGCTCTACCTCGAGTTCCGCGAGCGCGGGTTCGCCCCGGCGCCCCTGCTCGAGCACCTGGTCACCGCCGGCTACCTGGGGCGCAAGACCGGACGCGGCTTCCGCACCTACGCCTGACGGCGCGCCCCGGGAGGGCTCTGCGAGAATCGGGGAATGCCCCGAGCCAACCGGCGCCGCCGCGACGACGTCCCGCTGAACGTCGACCGCGCCGTCGGCGGGCTCACGCGGCGCGAGTCGTACGGCGGCACGGAGTGGTTCGTGCGGCGGGTCACCGGTGCCTCCTCCAGCAGGGCCTACCGGTGCCCGGGCTGCCAGCAGGACATCGCCATGGGGACTCCGCACGTCGTCGCCTGGCCGGCCGAGGGCATCGGTGGGCTCGACGACCGGCGCCACTGGCACACCACGTGCTGGCAGGCGCGCGAGCGGCGGCACACGACCGGCTCCTACCGCTGACCCGGTCGTCCCCGGCTGGGACGTTCGCCTCTGGGGAGGCCGGCTCCACGGGGTGACGGTGGACGGGTGTCGGACGGGCTGCGGGTCGACCGCGTGGTGCACGCCTTCGGCGACCGCGTGGCGCTCGACGGCGTCACCTGCGAGGTGCCGGCGGGGCGCCTGACCGGCCTCCTGGGTCCCAACGGCGCCGGCAAGACCACGCTGATGCGCATCCTGCTCGGTGTGCTGCCCGCCGACGGTGGCGAGGTCTGGCTCGACGGCCGGCGCCTGGAGGACGTCCACGACCGGCGCAGCTGGGGCTACATGCCGCAGGAGCGTGGGCTGTACCCGGCGATGACCGCCGGTGCGCAGCTCGTGCACTTCGGCCGCCTGCACGGGCTCCCACGCGAGGAGGCCACGCGCCGCGCTCGCGACCTGCTCGAGGAGCTCGAGCTCGGCGACCGGTGGGACGAGCGCACCGACCGGCTGTCCGGCGGTATGCAGCAGCGGCTCCAGCTCGCTGCCGCGCTCGCGCACGGCCCGGAGGTCGTGGTGCTCGACGAGCCGTTCGCCGGCCTCGACCCCGTGGCGGTAGAGCAGCTCTCGGCGATGCTGCGGCGACGCGCCGACGACGGGTGCCTCGTCCTCTTCTCCAGCCACCAGCTCGACCTCGTGCAGGACCTGTGCGAGGACATCGTCATGGTCGACCACGGCCGCACGGTGCTGGCGGGGTCGGTGTCGGGGCTGCGCGCCGCCTCGGGGCAGCGACGGCTGCGGCTGCAGCTGGCCTCAGCCCAGCGGGGCTGGGTGCAGGCGTTCGAGGGCGTCGAGGTGGTCAGCGACCACGCCGACGACCTGCGGCTCACCGTGCCGCCGCAGGTCGACCCGCTGCGGGTGCTCGACGCCGCCCGTGCCTGCGGACCGGTGCTCGACTTCGGCCTCGAGCTGCCCACGCTCTCCGAGCTGTTCCTGGCCGCGGTGTCCGCGGCACCCGTCCGGGAGGTCGTCCGGTGACCTGGTGGCGGGGGACGGCCCTGGTCACCGAGCGCAGCCTCCTGGAGACCTTCCGCTCGCGCGCCTACCGGATCATCACGGCGGTCCTGCTGCTCGCCTCGGCGGCCGCGGTCGTGGTGCCCCGGCTCGTGCTCACCGGCCCCACCCACTACACGCTCGCCACGGTGGGCGTGGCGCCGTCGCCGTTGCGCGCCGCCCTGCAGGCGGCCGCAGGCCAGGGCGGCTACTCGGTGGACTACACCCCGCGCGACACGCCGGCCGCGGTCCGGGCCGCCGTCCGGGACGGCGACGCCACCGCGGGACTCGCCGACGGCAGCCTCTACACCGGGCCCGGGGTGGCCCAGACGTTCCCCGCGGTCGTCGCGCAGGCGGTCGCCTCCGTCGAGGTCACCGCGCGCCTGCGTGGCGCAGGCCTGACCCCCGCCCAGATCGCCTCGGTCGCGGCGGTGCGGCCGCCCCCGCAGGTGGTGGTCGGCCGGCCCGACAGCGCCGAGCGGGCCGCCGTCGGCTTCGGGGTCGGTATCGCGCTCTACCTCGCGATCACGTTCGCGGGCAGCACGATCGCCACGGCCGTCGCGGTCGAGAAGTCGACCCGGGTCTCCGAGGTGCTGCTCGCCGTGCTCCGGCCCAGCCAGGTCCTGGTCGGGACCGTGTCGGCGGTCGGCGCCGCCACGCTGGCCCAGCTGCTCGTGCTCGGGACGCCGCTCGCCGTCGCGGTGCGGCTCGGCTACGTGGGGCTGCCGGCCGTGGCCAGCGGGGACCTCGCGCTCGGCGTCGTCTGGTTCGTGCTGGGCTTCGGGCTCTACGCGTTCCTGTTCGCCGCGTCGGCAGCGCTGGTGGACAAGGTGACGGAGGCCAGCGCTGCCGTCGCGCCGGTCACCACGGTGCTCGTGCTCGGGTACCTCCTGAGCATCATGGTGGTGACGGGGGACCCGTCGAGCGGGTGGAGCACGGCCATCTCCCTGTTCCCGCTGAGCGCGCCGATGGCGATGCCGATCCGGTGGTCGGGCGGCCAGGTCCCGGTGTGGCAGCTGGCCGCCGCGATGGTGCTCACGGCCGCGACGGCGGTGCTGCTCGTCGGGGCCGGGGCTGCCGTGTACCGGCGCGCGCTGGTGATCACCGGCCACCGGGTGCGCTGGTCCGAGCTCTTCGGACGCCGCAGGCCGCGGGGCGGGGTGACCGGGCGTCCGCCCTCGCCGCCGGCTCAGTGGCGACGCTGGCGGGGGAGGAGGACCTCTTCGTAGAGCAGCAGCAGTCCCGCGGCCACGGGGATGGCCAGCAGGGCGCCGAGCACCCCGAGCAGGGTGCCGCCGGCCAGGGCGGCCACGACCGTCACGGCGCCGGGCACCGAGACCGTGCGCTGCATGACCTTCGGCGCCACGACGTAGTTCTCGATCTGCTGGTAGATGACGTAGTAGGCGAGCGCGATGAACATCTTGCGCGGCTCGTCGAAGACCGCCACGAGGCACACGACCGAGGCGCCGAGCGTGGCTCCCACCATGGGGACCAGGCCCAGGAAGCCGACCGACACGGCGAGCACGGCGGCATACGGGATCCCGACGATGGTCATCATGATCCAGGAGCAGAACGCGTTGACCGTGGCCACGGCGACCTGGCCGATGGCGTAGGACCCGGTCCGCCGCATGATCTCCTCGGAGAGCGACACGACGCGCGGGCGGCGCGAGGCCGGCACGACGGCATACGCCGCCTGCTTGACGCGCGGCAGGGAGGCGAGCAGGAAGAGGGTCAGGACGAGGACGGTGAACGCCTGGAAGATGCCCGTGACGACCGCGGCGCCGACCCCCAGCACGCCGCCGAAGACCGAGCCGAGGAAGCCGCTGTCGGTGATGCGCTTGTTGAACTCGCTCTGGATCTTGTCAACCAGGTCGTAGTGCTGGTCGAGGTCCTGGACCCAGTGGCTCTTGAGGACCTGGTCGAGCCAGTCCGGCGCCTGCGCGACGAGCTGTCCGCCCTGGGTGATGACGGGCGGCACCACGACGACGCCGAGCAGCGCGAAGACGACCACGAGACCGGCGAACACGATGGCCACGGCGCCGCCGCGCTTGACCCCTCGCCGGGTGAGCGTCTCGACCACCGGGTTGAGGGTCAGGGTGAGGAAGAAGGAGATGACGAGGATCGTCAGGACCGTCGTGAGCCGGCCGAGGGTGTGCCAGAGCAGCAGCGCGGCCAGGACCCCGAGCGCCCCGACGAAGCCCATGTAGAAGGGGGACTGCCGGTTGAGGGGGCGTCCGGCCATGCCGTACCGCGTGCTGGCGCCGGCCGCCGCCCCCTCGGTGCCGGTCGTGTCCAGCTCCTCGACGGCGGGCGCGGAGGTGCCGGTGCCCTGTCCGGCGCCCTGACCCGCGCCGTCGACCGCTGCCGGCGCCTCGCCCGGGGACTGGCCCCCCTGGGAGGACGGGCGCAGGCCGGGCAGCACCTCGGCGAGGACGTCGGTGACGGAGGACGAACCGTTGGGGGCGTCGCGGTGCGGGTGGTTGCTCGCCCGCAGGGCCTCACGCTGGGTGCGCCGGAACTCGCGCCACCGATCAAGCACCGACATGTCCCGACCCTATGCCACCGCAGGCGCGCGCCGAGGTGACGACTCGGCGTCAGGCGTTGCGGAACCGGTTGATCTGCGGGAGCAGACGCGCACGCTTCTCGGGGTCCGTGACGCCGAGCCCCTCCTCGGGGGCGAGGGTCAGCACGCCGACCTTGCCCTGGTGGGCGTTGCGGTGGACGTCGAGCGCGGCCTGCCCGACCTCTTCCATCGAGTAGGTCTTCGACAGGGTCGGGTGGATCAGCCCGCGGTTGATGAGCTCGTTGGCCTCCCACGCCTCGCGGTAGTTGGCGAAGTGCGAGGACACGATCCGCTTGAGGTTCATCCACAGGTAGCGGTTGTCGTACTCGTGCATGTAGCCCGAGGTCGACGCGCAGGTGACGATGGTGCCGCCCTTGCGCGCCACGTACACGCTGGCACCGAAGGTCTCACGGCCCGGGTGCTCGAAGACGATGTCGACGTCGTACCCGCCGGTGAGCTCACGGATCTTCTTGCCCAGCCGCTGCCACTCACGAGGGTTCTGCGCGGTGCCCTCCTCGTTCCAGAAGGCGTAGCCCTCGGCGCTGCGGTCGATGATCAGCTCGGCGCCCATGTCGCGGCAGATCTGCGCCTTCTCGGGCGAGGAGACGACGCACACCGGGGTCGCGCCGCCGGCCAGGGCCATCTGCGTCGCGTAGGACCCCAGGCCGCCGGAGGCGCCCCAGATGAGGACGCGGTCGCCGAGCTTCATGTGGGCACCGTTGGTGGAGACCAGCTGGCGGTATGCCGTGGAGTTGACCAGGCCGGGAGACGCCGCCTCCTCCCACGACAGGTGGGCGGGCTTGGGCATCAGCTGGTTGGCCTTGACGATGGCGAGCTCGGCGAGGCCACCGAAGTTCGTCTCGAAGCCCCAGATGCGCTGCTGCGGGTCGAGCATCGTGTCGTTGTGGCCCTCGGCGTCCTCGAGCTCCACCGAGAGGCAGTGGGCGACGACCTCGGTGCCGGCCTTCCACTTGGTGACGCCGGGACCGGTGCGCAGCACGACGCCGGCCAGGTCGGAACCGACCACGTGGTAGGGCAGGTCGTGCCGCTTGGCGAACTCCGAGGTGCGGCCGTAGCGCTCCAGGAAGCCGAAGGTCGAGACCGGCTCGAAGATCGAGGTCCAGACGGTGTTGTAGTTGATCGCGCTGGCCATGACGGCGACGAGCGCCTCGCCCGGTGCGAGATCTGGGACCGGCACCTCGTCGAGGTGCAGCGACCTGCGCGGGTCCTTCTCCTTGGTCGCCATGCCCTCGAACATGCCCACCTCGTCCTTGTGCACGGTCACGGCACGGTAGGACTCGGGGAGGGGGAGGGCGGCGTACGTCTGCTCGGTGCGGTCCCCGGAGAGGATGGCGTCGCGGATGTCCTGCATGGGATGTGGCTCCTCGGCGTCGTCGGCGTCACTGCTCGGCTGCGGCCGAAACTACTGCTGGGTAAGGCAGTTCGACGGGCAGTGAGACTCCGGTCACGCGGTGACCTACCTCACCCGGCCGCAGCGCTGGCGCCCGCGCGGGCGGACGGGCTCAGTGCGTCTCGTGGGCGGGCTCGACGAGCTCGACGAGCACCCCGCCTGCGTCCTTGGGGTGGATGAAGTTGACCCTGCTGTTGGAGGTGCCGCGGCGCGGCTCGTCGTAGAGGAGGCGCAGCCCGCGGTCGCGCAGCACGGCGCTGACGTCCTCGAGGTCCTCGACGCGGTAGGCGACCTGCTGGACGCCGGGGCCCGAGCGGTCGAGGAACCTGGCGATGGTGGACTCGGGGGAGAGTGGGGCCAGCAGCTGGATGTGGGAGCCGCTGTCGCCGACCGCCATCATCGCCTCGCGGACACCCTGCTCCTCGTTGACCTCTTCGTGGGCGAGCCTCATGCCGTAGGTGTCGCGGTAGAAGACGACGGCCGCGTCGAGGTCGGCGACCGCGATCCCCACGTGGTCGATGGCGGTGAAGAGCTCGGTCGGCAGCGCGTTCATGCGCCCAGCCTAGGTCCGTCGACCGCCCTGCCGACATGAGCGATCCGTCACGTCGGCGGAGGGATCCGTCACCTCGGCGCAGGGCCGGGCGCCGCAGGACCGGTCGTCAGGACCGGTCGCCGAGATGGGGTGCGAAGAAGTCGCGGGTGCGGGCGTCGGCGGCGAGCTCGGGCCGCTCCATGAGCCACTGCGCCAGGACGCCGACGGCACGCTCCCACCCCCGGTCGCGAGCGGTGAACCGGGCCACCGGCTGCTTCTGCCCCTGCGCCATGACGAAGACCCGGGACGGCCGCTGGCGGCCGTCGACCGAGGAGGCCCCGACGTAGTGGACCGAGACGACCTGCTCCCGGGGGGTGTCGGTGCGGCGGCGCCCCACCCGCAGGCGCACGCCGTCGGCGTCGAGGACCTCGCGGTACGACGCGGCGTACCAGACGCCCACGGGCAGCACCACGAGCAGCACGGCCACGATGAGCCAGCCGATGACGCTGCCGACGGCCCCGATGCCCGACCCGCGGAAGGGCGCCATCCAGTCGCCCTCCGTGACGGCAAGCCGGACTGCGGCCAGCATGCCCACCCACAGGGCGGCGGCGGCCGGGCCACCGATCCACAGCAGCGGCCAGGGCGTCCGCACCACGACGCGCTCGGTGCGGGAGGGACGACGCAGGTCGCTGGACATGGCTCGATCGTAGACACCGGAGGGGGTCGCCGGGATGGGGAGTTCTCCCCGTTGGCCCCAACTGTCCGCTGCGCTACCTTCGTCCACCATGGGGACCATTCCGGACTACTCGTCGGCCGACGCCGCCCGCGAGACCATCGCCCGCCAGACGCAGGAGGCGATCGAGAAGGCCCGCCGCGCCACAGCCTGGAGGCAGGAGATCGACGCCCTGCGCGGCCACGGCAGCGCCGACCGCGGAGCCGTCAGTGCCACCGTCGAGGTGTCGGGGATGCTGGTCGACCTCGAGGTCTCCGACCAGGCCGCGCAGCGCGGGGGGCGTGAGGTGGCGGCCCTGGTCGTCGAGGCGGTCAAGGCGGCCCAGCGCGACGTGGGTCGCAAGGTCATGGAGGCCTCCGAGCAGGAGTGGGGCGCCGAGTCCAGCACGACCGACCGCATGCGGGCCGAGGTGACCGGTCGCTTCGGGTCCCTCGAGGACCCGGACGCGCCGAGCCGGGGGCTGCCGGGCGCCGACATCAACTGGGGCCGCTGAGCCCGACCGCCGCCGGGCGCGCACCACCCGGTACCCGCTAGCTCCACCGCACCACCACAACCGCACCACGACGCCATACCGCCACACCACAGCCACACCGCAGGGGGAACCAGCATGGCCATCGACGTAGACACCGACACCCTTCGCGAGCACGCGAAGTCCGTGGACTTCCTCGCCGACGACCTGCAGCGGTGCTCGTCGGCCACCGGCACGACGCTCGGCGGCGACGACTTCGGCAAGATCGTCGGCTGGCTCGCCGAGGTGTTCACGGGCCAGCGAGAGGCCCACCACGAGACCCTCGGGAAGCTGCAGGAGGAGTTCGCCTCCGCCGCCGAGGCGCTGCGCTCGGTGGCGCGCCAGTACGACCACGACGACGAGTCGGTCACGTTCACCATGAAGGACGTGTACTGATGGGACAGACCCAGATCGGGCCCGCGTCGCTGGTCGCGGGTGAGGAGGAGCGCGGGGCGTTCTCCGGCGCCGGACTGCTCGACAGCGTGGTGGGCACGTGCGACTCGCTCGCCAACGGCGACTGGGTCTCCGCGGGTCTGGGGACCGTCTCGACGGCCCTGGACCTAGCGGCGACCGTCTCCGACCCGCTCGGCAGCCTCATCGCCGCGGGTCTGGGCTTCCTCATCGACCACCTGGAGCCGATCAAGGGCTGGTTCGACGACCTGGCCGGCAACCCCGAGGGTGTCGCCGCCTACGCCGGCACGTGGAGCAACGTCGCCTCCCAGCTCGTCTCCGTCTCCGACAGCCTCATCCACCGCCTCGACGCCGACCTGGGCCTGATGTCAGGTGCCGCCGTCGCCGCCTACCGGGGCGAGGCGCGCAAGCTCAAGGCCGTCACCGACACCATGAAGCAGGAGTGCGACGGCGTGGCCGGCTCGCTCGAGGCCGCGGCCGCGCTGGTCGGCTTCGTCCACGGGTTCGTGCGCGACGTCCTGTCCGAGCTCGTCGGCGCCCTGATCAGCTACGCCGCGGAGCTCACCCTGAGCCTGGGCCTGGCCACGCCGCTGGTCGTCGAGCAGGCCAGCACCCGCGTCGCCTCGGTGGTGGGGCGCTGCTCGACGAAGATCGACGCCCTGGTCAGCTCCAGCCGCGAGCTCGAGCGCCTCGTGGCCCTCCTCAAGGACGGCCTGCGCCAGATCAAGTCCATGCTCGGCAAGATCCGCCCCAACGAGGCCCCGCCCACCGGTCGCCACCGCGCCCCGGGGAGCCCCGACCGGCCGCGGCCTCCCCACGACCCGGCCGACCCGCCGGGGGACCACCGGGCGACGTTCCCCGAGACGGTCCGCAACACCGGCCGCCGCAACCTCCACGACGCCAAGGAGGACCTGCCCTACAACGTCCGCGACTGGATCTTCAACAACGCGCGGGAGCAGGTGCCCGAGAAGGACGACGAGGAGCAGTAGGCCGCGCGGCGCGCAGGTCGTCGCGCCGGCCGAGGCCGCTCAGAGGCCGCTCGGAGGTCGCTCAGAGGTTCGGCAGGATCCAGCGCCAGAAGAACCACACGAGCACGCCCAGCACGAACCAGTCGGTGAGCACGACCAGGGCCGTGAAGACCCACCTCCACACGAGGGCGAGGCCGCCGCGACGCTCCGTCGCGCGCAGCGAGGACCAGCGGCCGTTCGCGAACTGGTAGCGGCCGAGCTCGTCGGGCAGGAACGGCTGCCACGGGTCCCGGGCCCGCACCGCGCGGACGACGGCGCGCCACACGACGAGCTCGACCCAGGCGGTCACGCCCAGCACGAGCGCGAGGATCGCCACGGTGAGTGCGACGCCCACCCAGTCGCTGCCGTGGACGGCCACCTTCGCCACCGCGCGCATCTGTCTCCTGCCGGACCTGCCCACGGCCGGTCCGTGGTGCCGCGGACATCGTGCCACGGCGGGGACGACCCGGACGCCCGGTGACGAACCGGGGCGAGCGCCGACGAAGCGGACAGCCGCGGGGCAGGACCGTGCTGGGGTCGCCCCTAGACTGGCCCCCATGTCCGCACTGTCCCGGGACGACGTCGCCCACCTCGCCGGCCTCGCCCGCATCGACCTCTCCGACGCCGAGCTCGACCGCATGGTCGGGGAGCTCGGCGTCATCCTCGAATCCGTCGCCAAGGTGCAGGAGGTGGCGGCAGGGGACATCGAGCCGATGTCGCACCCGCTGCCGCTCACCAACGTCACCCGGCCCGACGAGGTCCGCCCCTCCCTCGGTGCCGAGGCCGCCCTCGCGGGCGCGCCGCAGCAGGACCAGCAGCGGTTCTCCGTGCCGCGCATCCTCGCGGAGGACTGAGCGGCGTCCACGCCGCACCCGCACCCGCCTCGCGCCACGCCGCGACCGACTCGCGCCCTCGCGACCGACGAAGGACCCCCACTCGTGAACCCCGACATCACCCGCTCCAGCGCCGCTGAGCTCGCCCACGCCCTCGACTCCGGGGAGCTCAGCTCCGTGGAGGTCGTGCAGGCCCACCTCGACCGCATCGCCGCGGTCGACGGCGACGTGCACGCCTACCTCCACGTCGACGGCGAGGGGGCGCTCGCCGCCGCCCGCGAGGTCGACCAGCGCCGCGCCTCCGGCGAGGAGGTCCACGTCCTCGCCGGCGTGCCCATCGCCGTCAAGGACGTCATGGCCACCAAGGGCCTGCCGACCACGTGCGGCTCGAAGATCCTCGAGGGCTGGGTCCCGCCGTACGACGCGACGCTCGTGGCGAAGCTGCGCGCGGCCGGGATGCCGATCCTCGGCAAGACCAACATGGACGAGTTCGCCATGGGCTCCTCCACCGAGCACTCCGCCTACGGGCCCACCCACAACCCGTGGGACCTCACCCGGATCCCCGGCGGCTCGGGCGGTGGCTCGTCGGCGGTCGTCGCGGCGTACGAGGCCCCCCTGGCCATCGGCACCGACACCGGTGGCTCGATCCGCCAGCCCGCCTCGGTGACCGGCACCGTCGGCGTGAAGCCCACCTACGGAGGCGTCTCGCGCTACGGGCTCGTCGCGCTCGCCTCCAGCCTCGACCAGGCCGGCCCGTGCACCCGCACGGTCCTCGACGCGGCCCTGCTGCACTCGGTCATCGGCGGCCACGACCCGCTGGACTCGACGTCGATCGAGGCGCCGGTCCCGGCTGTGGTCGAGGCCGCCCGCCGGGCCGAGGTCAAGGGCCTGCGCGTCGGGGTCATCAAGGAGCTCGGCGGCGAGGGCTACCAGGCCGGTGTCCGCGCGCGGTTCGACGAGTCCGTCGCCCTGCTGCAGGAGGCCGGGGCCGAGGTCGTCGAGGTGAGCTGCCCTAGCTTCGACTACGCGCTCGCCGCCTACTACCTGATCCTGCCGAGCGAGGCGTCGTCCAACCTCGCCAAGTTCGACGCCATGCGCTACGGCCTGCGCGTCCTGCCCGAGGGGGTCGACGACCCGAGCGCCGAGCAGGTCATGGCGGCGACGCGCGACGCCGGCTTCGGCGACGAGGTCAAGCGCCGCATCATCCTCGGTACCTACGCCCTGTCCAGCGGCTACTACGACGCCTACTACGGCCAGGCACAGAAGGTGCGGCGGCTCATCGCCAACGACTTCTCGGCCGCGTTCGAGAAGGTCGACGTGCTGGTCAGCCCGACCGCGCCGACCACGGCGTTCAAGCTCGGCGACAAGCTCGACGACCCCATGTCGATGTACCTCCAGGACGTCGCGACCATCCCGGCGAACCTCGCGGGCGTCCCCGGCATGTCCCTGCCGAGCGGCCTCGCCGACGAGGACGGCCTGCCGACCGGCATCCAGATCCTCGCCCCTGCCACGCAGGACCAGCGCCTGTACGGCGTGGGCTCGGCCCTCGAGCGGATGCTCAACGACCGCTGGGGTGCCCCGCTGCTGACCCGGGCCCCCGAACTCTCCGCGAAGGGAGCGTGACCCTGATGGCCACCGCCGTCACCGAGGCCGTCGTCGACTACGACGAGGCGCTCGAGCGCTACGACCCCGTCATGGGCCTTGAGGTCCACGTCGAGCTCAACACCGCGACCAAGATGTTCTGCGGCTGCGCCACGGAGTTCGGCGCCGCGCCCAACAGCCAGGTCTGCCCCGTCTGCCTCGGCCTGCCCGGCGCGCTGCCCGTCGTCAACGCCAAGGCCGTCGAGTCGGCCATCCGCATCGGCCTGGCGCTCAACTGCGAGATCGCGTCGTGGTGCCGGTTCGCCCGGAAGAACTACTTCTACCCGGACATGCCGAAGAACTTCCAGACCTCGCAGTACGACGAGCCCATCGCCTACGAGGGCCACCTCGACGTGGAGCTCGAGGACGGCACGACCTACCGCGTCGAGATCGAGCGCGCCCACATGGAGGAGGACACCGGCAAGTCGCTGCACGTCGGTGGCTCCACCGGCCGCATCCACGGCGCCGAGTACTCCCTCGTGGACTACAACCGCGCCGGTATCCCGCTCATCGAGATCGTCACCAAGCCCCTGACCGGGGCGGGGGAGCGGGCGCCCGAGGTGGCCAAGGCCTACGTCGGCGCGCTGCGCGAGCTGCTGCGCGCCCTCGGCGTCTCGGACGTGAAGATGGAGCAGGGCTCGCTGCGCTGCGACGCCAACGTCTCCCTGCGCCCGAAGGTGGGCAACGCGACCAGCGAGGAGCAGGCAGCGGTGCCGCTGGGCACGCGCACCGAGACCAAGAACGTCAACTCGCTGCGCAGCGTCGAGCGCGCCGTCCGTTACGAGATCACCCGCCACGCGGCCGTCCTCGACCGCGGCGAGAAGATCACCCAGGAGACGCGCCACTGGCACGAGGACACCGGCGTCACCACCAGTGGCCGCGAGAAGTCGGACGCGGAGGACTACCGCTACTTCCCCGAGCCCGACCTGGTGCCCGTCGCCCCGACGCGCGAGACGGTGGAGGCCCTGCGCCAGACCCTTCCGGAGCCCCCCGGTGAGCGTCGCAAGCGCCTCCAGTCCGACTGGGGCTACAGCGATCTCGAGATGCGCGATGTCATGAACGCGGGCGCCGTGGCACTCATCGAGGAGACCGTCGCAGCGGGCGCCACCCCCGCCGGCGCCCGCAAGTGGTGGACCGGCGAGCTGGCCCGGCGCGCGAACGCCGAGGGCCGCTCCGTCGAGGACTTCAACGTCACCCCGGCCCACATCGCCGAGCTCGACGGCCTGGTCCGCGAGGGCCGGCTCAACGACTCGATGGCCCGCCAGGTGCTCGACGGCGTCATCGCCGGCGAGGGCACCCCGACCGAGGTCGCCGACGCCCGGGGGCTCGAGCTGGTCCAGGACGACGGCGCCCTCGAGGCGGCGGTCGACAAGGTCATCGAGGCCAACGCCGACGTCGCCCAGAAGGTGCGCGACGGCAAGGTCCAGGCTGCCGGCGCGCTCATCGGCCAGGTGATGAAGGAGATGCGCGGCCAGGCCGACGCCGGCAAGGCGCGGGAGATGATCCTCGCCAAGCTCGGCGCGAGCTGACCCCACCACGCCGTAGCACCCCGGACACCACGGAGCCACCCCCACGACGTCGCGTGGGGGTGGCTCCGTCGTTCGTGCCTAGCCGCCCGAGAGGATGTCGTAGATGCCCCAGCCGTTGCCGATCTGCCGGTAGGACGGGCTGGTGAAGACGCCCCTGCCGTTGCCGGTGTAGAGGTAGAGCGCACCGGAGGACTTGCGGGTGATGACGTCCGGGTGGCCGTCACCGTTGAAGTCGCCCGGCGACAGCAGCCGGTCGAACGCCTGCCAGCCGCTGGTGACCTGCCGGTAGGCGGGGCTGGTGAAGGTGCCGGTGCCCGTGCCGGTGAAGACGTAGAGCTCGCCGGTGGGCTTGCGGGCGATGATGTCGGTGTGGCCGTCGCCGTTGAAGTCCCCGGGTGAGACGAGCCGGTCCAGGCCCTGCCAGCCCTTGCTGATCTGGCGGTAGGCCGGGTAGGTGAACCCGCCCTTGCCGTTGCCGGTGAACAGGTAGAGCTCGCCGGTGGGCTTGCGGGCGATGATGTCGGTGTGGCCGTCGCCGTTGAAGTCACCGGGTGAGACCAGCCGGTCGAGCCCCTGCCAGCCGACGCTGATGCGGGTGGGGGCCGAGCTGAGGAACCCGCCCTTGCCGTTGCCCCGGAAGAGGTACAGCTCGCCGGTGGGCTTGCGGGCGATGACGTCGCCGCGGCCGTCACCGTCGAAGTCCGACGGGGACAAGATCCTGTCGTACACCTGCCAGCCGATCGCGATCCGCCGGGCAGCCGGGCTGCCGAAGTGACCCGTGCCGCTGCCGCTGTAGAGCCACAGCTCGCCGTTGGGCTTGCGGGCGAGGATGTCCGACCTGCCGTCGCCGTCCAGGTCGCCCCAAACCGTGGCGACGCTGTGGACGCTGTTGCTTGCCGTGCTCGGCGCGGAGGGGCCGACCGAGTTCACGGCCTGGACGACGAACCGGTAGGTGCCGCCGAAGAGGTTGAGCTTCGTCGTCAGGCCCGGGGCCGCGACGACGGTGCTCGTGCCGCCGGGGCTGGCCGTGACGCGGTACTGCGTGACCGGGCTGTTGCCGTCGGAGGCCGGGGCGCTCCAGCGGATCGTGGCCGTGTTGCCCGTGGCCGTCGCGGTGACGCCGGTCGGGGCGCCGGGCGCGGTCTTGGGGGCCGCGACGGGGGTGACGGGGTTGCTCGGCAGGCTGGCGGGCGAGGCCCCCGCGCTGTTGTAGGCCTTGACGGTGAACGTGTAGGTCGTGCCGTTGATGAGACCGGTGAAGTCCGCCGTCGTCGCGGGGCTCAGGGTGTCGTACGACAGGGCGCCCGGCTGGACGTTCACGCGGTAGTGCTGGATCGCTGCGCCGTTGGAGGCCGGTGCCGTCCACGTGACGGTGGCGCGACCGTCCCCGGCGGTGGCCACGACGTTCGTGGGCGCGTCGGGTGGCGAAGCCGGCCCACCGGGGGTCACGGCAGCGCTCGGCGCGCTCGGCAGGGACCGTCCCACCGAGTTCACGGCGCGGACCGTGAAGGTGTACGCGGTGCCGTTTGCCAGCCCGGTGAAGTCGGTCGACGTCGTCGTGCCGTCCACGGGGAACGTGGTGCTGCCGGGCTGGCTCGCCACGATGTAGCTCTCGATCGCAGCGCCGCCGTCGTTGGCCGGCGGGGTCCAGCTGACGGTGGCCATGGAGTCGCCTGCCGTGGCGGTCACGCCGGTGGGCGGGTCGGGGTTGGTGGCGGGGGTGCCGCCGCCCACGACGACCGGGTCGCTCTTGGCGCTGGCGACGGAGGTGAGGCCGTCCGCGTTGGTCGCCTTCACCGTGAAGGTGTAGGTGACCCCGTTGGTCAGGCCGGTCACGGTCGCCGTGGTCTCCGTGCCCGTGATGGTGGACGCCGTACCCGGCTGGGCGGCGACCTTGTAGGACGTGATGGCTGCCCCGCCGTCGGACGCGGGGGCGGTCCAGGTCACCGTGGCCTGGCCGTCACCGGCGGTGGCGACGACGTTGGTCGGCGCGTCCGGGGCGACCGAGGCCACCGCCTGCGTCGCCGTGGACGCGAGGCCCCCGCCCACGAGTGCCATGACGAGGGCGCCCACGCGCCACCGTTGCCGCCAGGCCTTGGTGGTCCCCCTGCTGCTGCTGCGGCTCCTGCTCATGTCCCTGTCCCGTCCGAGTCCCTGCGTCCACGAGGGCGCGGTCTGCGCCTGCAATGGATTGGACCCCTGCAGGAGGACGACCACACGACCCTGCTGCTGTAGGCCCGGCTCCACCGTCTGGGGGAGACCTCGGTCGTGACCGCTTTGCGCCGGTATGGCGTGGCCGTGCGGGCCGGCGCGGCAGGGTCAGCCGAGGTCGCGCAGGGGGAAGGCGAGGAGCTTGTCGTCGTCGGCGGCCGGGGTGCCTCGCGCCGTGTTGTTCGTGAGCACCCACAGGCGGCCGTCGGGGGCGAGGACGGCGTCGCGCAGCCGCCCGTACCGGCCGTGCAGGAGGCGCTGCGGGTCGCCGGCGCGCCCGCCGGACACGGGGATGCGCCACAGCGACTCGCCCCGCAGAGCTGCCATCCAGACCGCTCCGTCGGCCCAGGCGATGCCGCTGGGGGAGGCGTCGGAGGTGGGCCACTGCAGCAGCGGGTCGACGTACCCCTCCCGGCCGACCCGGCCCTCGACGACCGGCCAGCCGTAGTCGCGCCCCGGCTCGATGCGGTTGAGCTCGTCCCAGGTGTTCTGCCCGAACTCGCTCGCGTACATCGTGCCGTCCGGCGCCCAGGCGATGCCCTGGACGTTGCGGTGGCCGTAGCTCCACACGGGCGACCCCGGGAAGGGGTTGCCCGGCGCGGGTTTGCCGTCGCGGGTGACCCGCAGGATCTTGCCCCCGAGCGAGGACCGGTCCTGCGCGCGCTGCGTCCGGCCGGCGTCACCGGTGGTCACGTAGAGGTAGCCGTCCGGCCCGAAGGCGAGCCGCCCCCCGTTGTGGTTGCGCGCCTTGGGGATGCCGGTCAGGATGGCGCGCTGGCTCGTGGTCCGGCCGCCCTCGAACGTCACCCGCACGACGCGGTTGTCCTGCGCAGCCGTCGTGTAGAGGAAGACGGTGTGGTCGCTGGTGAACGCGGGCGACACCGCCACCCCGAGCAGACCGCCCTCGCCACCCGGGACCACCCCGCCGACCCGGCCGAGGTCGACCGGTGGCCTGCCGTCGCGCACCTGCAGCAGGTGGGCCCGGTCGCGCAGCGTGACCAGCGCCGAGCCGTCGGGCAGGAACGCGGTCGACCACGGCACGTCGAGGTCGCGGGCCACGATCGACCGACGGGGCGAGAGGGCCGGCGACGACGGGCTCGCCGACGGGCTCGTCGGCCCCGAGGACGTGCCACCGGAGGGCGCCGACGTCGCGGGCGCGGTGGTGCCGGGCGAGCTGCCGGACGACGAGCTCACGACCGGCGCCGTCAGGGACCCCTCGGCACCGGGGCCCCCGCTGCACGCGCCGACACCGAGGACGACGGCGAGTGCGACCGGCGCGACGAGCCCGGCTCGTCGGTGCCCGGAGGACGCGTCCCTTCGGTGCGGCATACCCCATTGTGCTCGACGACCACCGGTTAGCGTGGGCGCATGACGCTCGTGACGCTGCCGGGGCAGGACTGGGTCGACGCGGTCGGGCCGGTCCCCGGGCTCGAGCTCGTGGTGTGGGAGATGGACGGCCCACCCGAGCGCGCCGACGAGGTCAAGGTCGTCGTGCCTCCCTACATGGGCGCCGGTCCGCGCATGCCGGCGATCCGGTACGCCACCTCGCTCGAGCTCGTGCAGCTGCTCACCGCCGGCTACGAGGACGTGCAGCGGCTCCTGCCCGACGGCGTGGCCCTGGCCAACGCCGCGGGCGTTCACGACGCCTCGACCGCCGAGCTGGCCGTGGCCCTGGCCCTGGCCTCGCTGCGCGACCTCCCGGCGTTCCACGCGGCGCAGCAGCAGGGCCGGTGGCTGCCGTCGGCCATCCACCCGGCTCTGGCCGACAAGCGGGTGCTCATCCTGGGGTACGGCTCGATCGGCCGCGCCGTGGCAGCCCGCCTCACGCCGTTCGAGGTGCAGCTCACCGCGGTCGCGAGCCGCGCACGCGCGGGCGACGAGCTCGTGCGCTCGGTGCACGGGGTGGACGAGCTGCCTTCGCTGCTGCCGGAGCACGACGTCGTCGTCGTCATCGTGCCGTTGAGCGACGCGACCGCGGGGCTCGTGGACGACGCGTTCCTCAGCGCCATGCCCGACGGTGCACTGCTCGTCAACGTCGCCCGTGGCGGCGTCGTCGACACCGACGCGCTCGTGCGGCACCTGGAGGCGGGGAGGCTCCGCGCCGCCCTCGACGTCACCGACCCCGAGCCACTGCCCGAGGGCCACCCGCTGTGGTCCGCCCCGGGCGTGATCATCAGCCCCCACGTCGGCGGGGCGTCCACCGCGTTCATGCCGCGGGCAGTGCGCCTGCTGCGCGAGCAGCTCGGGGCGTACGCCGCGGGGCGCCCGCTGCGCAACCTCGTGCGGGGCGCCTGAGCAGCGACGCGATGAGTTTCCGCGACCGGGCGAGTCCACCTCGAAGGACGTAGTCGTCGAGAGCGAGGAGTGCCAGCATGGGGCGCATGGACACAACGATCGTGGGCATCGGGACGCGCAAGGGGCTGTGGCTCGCCCGCAGCAGCGACCGTCGCCGGTGGGAGCTCGACGGACCGCACTTCCTCATGAGCGAGGTCCTCTCACTCCTGTTCGACACCCGGCGGGAGACACCGCGCATGGTGGTCGGGTTCCGCTCCTCGCATTGGGGCCCGTCGCTGCAGCACTCGGACGACCTCGGGGCCACGTGGGTCGAGCACCCCGAGGGCTCGATCAGGTTCCCGGAGGACACCGACACGGCGCTCAAGGCCACGTGGCAGCTGGTCGCCGACCCGCACGACCCGCAGGTGGTCTGGGCCGGCACCGAGCCGCACGCCCTGTGGCGCAGCGAGGACGGTGGTGAGACCTTCGAGCTCAACCGCGGGCTGTGGGACCACCCGCACCGCACGCAGTGGGGCGACGGCGCAGGCGGGGGCGCCATCCACACGGTGCTGCCCAGCCCGACCGACGCCGGCTCGATGCTGGTGGCGATGAGCGCCGGCGGTGTCTACAACACCCGCGACGGCGGCCAGTCGTGGACGCCCGGCAACAAGGGCATCCACGCCTACTTCATGCCGCACGACGAGTGGCCGGAGTTCGGCCAGTGCGTCCACAAGGTGGCCCGTGACAGCGCCCAGCCGACGCGCCTCTACGCGCAGAACCACCGTGGCGTCTACCGCTCCGACGACGACGGGGTCACGTGGACCTCGATCGAGGCCGGGCTGCCGACCAACTTCGGCATGACCGCCGTGGCCAACCCCGCGCAGGGCGACAGCCTCTGGCTCGTGCCCATCGCCTCCGACGGCGAGCGCATCCCCCCGGGCGCGGTGCTGCAGGTCCAGCGCACCGACGACGCGGGTGCGACCTGGCGCACCCAGGACACCGGCCTGCCCCACCCGAGCTACACCAACGTCCTGCGTGACGCCGCGGGGACCGACCAGCACGACGAGCCGGGCTTCTACTTCGGCACCCGCAACGGTGACGTCTTCGCCTCCCTCGACGGCGGCGACTCGTTCACCCGCATCGCCGAGCAGCTGCCCGACGTGCTCTGCGTCCGGGCGGTGACGCTGCGGTGACGGCGCGGGTGGTGCTCCCCGGGCTGCTGCGCGAGCTCGCCGAGGGGGCGTCCGAGCTGCCCGTCGAGCTCGAGGGCCCGGCGACGCTCGCCGAGGTCCTCGACACGGCGTTCGGCCCGTGGCCGATCCTCGCCTCGCGCGTGCGGGACGAGCGCGGCCAGATCCGGCGGCACGTCAACGTCTTCGTCGACGGCGAGGACGCCAAGCGGGCCGAGGGCGTGCAGACGCCGGTCGGCCCGCAGGCCACCGTGCACGTCATCAACGCCGTGTCGGGCGGCTGAGGCTCAGCCGATCCAGACGCCCTCGTCCCAGGCCCGTTCGAGGACGGCGGTGTAGGGCGCGAGGTCCAGTCCGCGCTCGGCGAGCCAGGCGTCGTCGTTGTACGTCGCGGCGTACCGCTCCGCCCCGTCGCACAGCAGGGAGACGATGCTGCCGCCTTCCCCGCGGCTGCTGAGCTCGCACGCGAGGCGCAGCACGCCGTACAGGTTGGTGCCGGTGGAGGCGCCGGCCCGGCGGCCGGTGCGCTCGGTGAGGAAGCGCATGGCCGCCACCGAAGCGGCGTCCGGCACGAGCATCATGCGGTCGACGACGGTCGGCACGAAGCTGGGCTCGACGCGGGGGCGACCGATGCCCTCGATCCGGGAGCCGCAGGCGCCGGCGACCCCGGCCTCGTCGGCGCGGAACGCCGGCAGGAACGCAGAGTGCTCCGGGTCGACCACGCAGACCTGGCTGGCGAGCCCGCGGTAGCGCACGTAGCGACCGATGGTCGCGCTGGTGCCGCCGGTCCCGGCGCCCACGACGACCCACCGGGGGACGGGGTGGCGCTCCAAGGCCATCTGCTCGAAGACCGACTCGGCGATGTTGTTGTTGCCGCGCCAGTCGGTGGCGCGCTCGGCGTAGGTGAACTGGTCGAGGTAGTGGCCGCCCAGCTCGGCGGCCAGCCGCCGGGCGACGTCGTAGACCTCGCCCGCGTCGTCGACGAGGTGGCAGCGGCCGCCCTCCCGCTCGATGAGGGCGATCTTCTCGGCACTGGTGCTGCGGGCCATGACCGCGATGAACGGCAGCTCGAGCATGCGGGCGAAGTAGGCCTCGCTGACCGCGGTCGAGCCGCTGGAGGCCTCGATCACCGTGGTGCCCTCGCGCAGCTCGCCGTTGCACAGGGCGTAGAGGAACAGCGACCTCGCCAGCCGGTGCTTGAGGCTCCCCGTGGGGTGGGTGGACTCGTCCTTGAGATAGACGTCGACGTCCAGCAGCCCCGTGACCGGCACGCGCACGAGGTGGGTGTCGGCGCTGCGGTTGGCGTCGGCCTGGATGCGGCGGACGGCCTCGTCGAGCCAGGCCCGGTCGGTCGGGGTCGCTGCCATCACGTCCAGGATCGGGGGCGGCTGCTCCATGCAGAGGAGGCTAGCGGTCGGTGCGTGCCGCTCGGTCCGCTGCGGTCCCGTCCGTGGCGGCCCGCACCAGCAGGGGGAGGAAGCTGCGCTCCAGCGACCCGGGCGGCACGGCTTCCGGGTCGAGGAGGTGCTGCTCCAGCCCGCCGTGCAGCACGATCCCGATGAGCCGCACGAGCTCGGTGCTGGCGACTACCGGGCGCAGGTGCTGGGCCTGCGCGATGCGGTCGACGACCTCGGCGAGCTCCTCGCGCAGGGTGCGCTGCAGGTTCGCCCAGGCCACCCGGGCCTGGTCGTCGCGCAGGGCGTGGAGGGCGAACTCGCTCGTCAGCAGGTGCCAGCGCCGCCGCGCCTCCGGGTCGTCGGTCCACACGTCGAACACCGCCTCGAGGACCTGCTCGAGCGACAGCCCCGGCGTCTCGGCCACCTCGGCCACGCGGGCGTGCAGGCGTGCGGCGTGCTGGGCGTAGAGCTCGAGCAGGAGCTCGTCCTTGGAGGCGAAGTTGGAGTAGAAGGCGCCGCGGGTGAAGTCGGCCCGTTCGCACAGGTCCTCCACGCTGGCGCCGTGGAAACCGCGCTCGGCGAAGACCTCCTCGGCCGCGGCCATGAGCCTCGCCCGCGTGGCGCGTCGCCGGGGGCTGAGGGGGAGGGCGTCGGGTGGGGATGCGTCGTGCGGCGTGGTGCGGCTCACGGCGTCCCGGCTGGCGGTCGGCATGCACGAAGAATACACTTCTGTATCGAATACAGTTGTGTATCGAAAGGTGCGGCCCCTCGAGGCTGCACCGGAGAAGGCAGATCGCATGGAGCTCATCGCCGACCACGTCAGCGTCGCGGGCCTGCACGGCCCGTTGCTGCTGCCGACCTCGCTCACCGCCCGCCCCGGCCGGGTCACCCTCGTCGCCGGCGACCCCGGGCACGGCCACGTCGCCCTGGCCCTCGCGCTGGGTGGCCGGGTGGCGCTCGCCGAGGGTGAGGTCACCGTGGACGGCGACCCCGACGAGGGGCTGCGGCGCCGGCACGTGGCGCTCGTCGACGTCCCGGACGTCACGGCCCCCGAGGACGCGGTCAGCGTTCGTTCAGCCATGGCCGAGCAGCTCGCCCTGGCGGGCCGTCCGGCGAGCCGGGCCGCGACGCGCGCCTTCCTCGGCGCCCACGACATCGACGACGGCCGGGGGCGGTTCGAGGGGCTGGAGCCGTCCGAGCGCACCCTGCTGCTCATGGACGTGGCGGCCGCACGTGCAGCCACGCGCGTCCTCGTCGTGGCTGCTCCCGACCGTTTCGGTGGGCACCCCCGGTCGTGGTACTCCGCGGCCGAGCGCCTCGCCGCCGAGGGGCTCACCGTGGTCGTCCAGGTCACCCACGCGACCGCGCGCCAGCTCGCCGCCCCGTCGGCCACGTTCGAGCTGGGGGTGGCGTGATGACCGCCCTGCGCCTCGCCCTCACCGAGCTGCGGCGGGTCACGGCGGGCCGCCTCCCGCGCGCCGCGCTCGCGGCCCTCGTCCTCGTGCCCACGCTCTACGGCGGCCTGTACCTCTACGCCAACAAGGACCCGTACGGAAACCTCGACCGGGTCCCCGCGGCGGTCGTCGTCGAGGACACGGGCACCACCCTGGCCAACGGTGAGCGGCTCGAGGTCGGCGACCAGGTGGCGACCGAGCTGGTGAGGTCGCACAGCTTCGGGTGGCACCGGGTGTCGCGGGCGAGCGCCGGGCAGGGTGTCGACGACGGCGACTACGACTTCGCCCTGGTCGTGCCGGCGAGCTTCTCGGCAGACCTGGCGTCCAGCGCCCGGTTCACGCCGAAGCAGGCCCAGCTGCAGGTGCTCACCAACGACGCCAACAACTACCTTGCCCGCACCATCGCCAACCAGCTCGTCGCCCAGGTGACCAAGAGCGTGGCCTCGCAGGTCAGCTCGACCGCGGCGAGCCAGCTGCTCGTCGGGTTCGCGACCATCCACGACAAGGTCGCCGAGGCGGTCAAGGGCTCGGGCGACCTCGCCGGCGGCCTCGAGAGCGCTGACACCGGCGCCTCGAAGCTGCGCGCGGGGGCCGACCAGCTCGTGACGGGGGAGCAGCAGCTCGTCGCAGGGGCACACGACCTCTCCGCCGGGGCCATCCGAGCGGCCGACGGCGCGCAGTCCCTCGCTGCGGGGGCCGACCAGCTGCAGTCCGGCCTCGACCGGCTCGACCGGGGCACCGCCTCGCTGCCCGCCGACACCAGGGCGCTGGCCACCGGTGCCCACCAGGTCGCCGACGGCAACGCGAAGGTCGCGACCGCAGGCAAGCAGGCCGCCACCGCGTCGGGGCAGCTCGTCTCGACCCTCACCTCGGCCCAGGGCGACCTGGCGACCCGCCTGCGCGCGGCAGGGTTCACCGACGCCCAGGTGCAGCAGGTGCTCGACGCCGCCACCCAGCTGAGCGGCCCTCTCACCGACGCCAACACCCGGGTGCAGGCCGCCTCCGGGCAGCTCGACCAGCTGGCGACCGGCTCGCAGCAGGTGGCCGCCGGGGCGGACCGCCTGGCCGCCGCCGCGGGACCGCTGCACACCGGGATCCACCAGGCCGCGACCGGCAGCCAGGACCTCGCCTCCGGTGCGCACGACCTGGCCGACGGCAACCGGGCGCTGGCCGATGGTGCGAGCAGGCTGGCGGCCGGCCAGCAGGACGCCCTGGACGGCGCGAACCGCCTGCGCTCCGGCGCAGGTGACCTCGCCGACGGGCTCGACCGGCTCTCCGCCGGCGCCACCAAGCTGCACGACGGGCTCGCCAAGGGTCTCTCCTCCATCCCCGATCCCAGTGCGGCGCAGCGCAAGGCGGTGGCGCAGACGCTCGGCAACCCGGTCGGGGTGCAGGGCAGCTCACTCGCCTCGGCAGCGACGTACGGCGCCGGCCTCGCCCCGTTCTTCCTCAGCCTGTCGCTGTGGATCGGTGCCTACGTGCTCTTCCTGCTGGTCAAGCCGCTCTCGTCGAGGGCACTCGCCACCGGTCAGCCCAGCTGGCGCAGCGCGCTCGGCGGCTGGCTCGCCCCGGCTCTGCTCGGACTGGTCCAGGCCGTGCTGGTCTACGCCGTCGTCATGCGCGGTGTCGGCATCTCGGCAGCCCACCCCGTCGCGCTGGTGGCGTTCATGATGGCGGTGTCGGCCACGTTCGTCATGGTGCTGCACGCGCTCGCGGCCAGGCTCGGGGCGCCGGGCAAGTTCCTCGGCCTGGTCCTCATGGTCGTGCAGCTGGTCAGCGCCGGCGGCACCTTCCCGTGGCAGACCCTGCCGACGCCGCTGCACCCGCTCCACCACGTGCTGCCCATGTCCTACGCCGTCGACGGCATCCGCAGGCTCATGTACGGCGGGTCGCTCGGGCCGTTGGCGCTCGACCTCGCGGTCCTGGCGGCATACCTCGTCGGCGCGTTCCTTGTGTCCACGTGGGCGGCGCGCAATGCCGGCCGGTGGTCCGCGCTGCGCATCAAGCCCGAGCTCGCCCTGTAGCCCGTGACGACGGTCGGCCGGTCGGGCCCCGCGCCCTGCCGGCCTCACGCTCGAGGGTTCTCGCGCAGGTCCTGACTGGCTGTCGGGGCCCGGGAGGGCCATGCTCGACTCATGACCCGCGCCGGCGATGACAAGGTCCTCATCCTGGTCCGGCACGCCAAGGCGGAGCAGAACCTCGGCACCCCGGACCACGAGCGGCAGCTCACGATGAGGGGCCGCCGCGACGCACGTGCCATCGGGGCGTGGCTGCACGAGCACGAGCTGGGCCCCGAGCTCGTGCTCTGCTCCACGTCGACCCGGACCCGGCAGACCTGGGTCGAGGCCGAGATGGGCGGTGCGTGCGGGGAGAGCGTCGCCTACGAGGGGTCGCTGTACTCCGGCGGCGTCGAGACGGTGCTGCGTACGGTGCGGGAGAGCGCGGGGGAGGCCCAGGTGGTGCTCGTGGTGGGGCACAACCCGACCATGGCCGCGCTGGCGAGCGGCCTGGCCGACGGCAACGGCTCGACCGCAGCCCACGACTGCCTCGCCGCCGGCTTCCCCACGAGCACCGTCGCCGTACTCCGCTACGCCGGCTCGTGGGACGACCTCGCCCTCGGCGCGGCCGCCCTCGAGCGCTGCCACGTCGCGCGCGGCTGACGGCTCGCCACGTGAGACCGGCGTCCCACGTGCTGGACCGCGGTCCTAGGATGCAGCCATGACGACCACCGAGCCCCCCACCACCGGCGTCGACATCAAGCCGCGCAGCCGCGACGTCACCGACGGCCTCGAGAAGACCGCCGCCCGCGGCATGCTCCGCGCGGTTGGCATGGGTGATGACGACTGGGTCAAGCCCCAGGTCGGGGTGGCCAGCTCGTGGAACGAGATCACGCCGTGCAACCTGTCGCTCGACCGGCTCGCCAAGGCCGTCAAGGACGGGGTGCATGCCGCAGGCGGCTACCCGCTGGAGTTCGGCACCATCTCGGTCAGCGACGGCATCTCCATGGGCCACGAGGGGATGCACTTTTCCCTGGTCAGCCGCGAGGTCATCGCCGACTCGGTGGAGACCGTGATGAACGCCGA
Source organism: Pedococcus sp. 2YAF34 (assembly GCF_052114585.1). NCBI lineage: Bacteria > Bacillati > Actinomycetota > Actinomycetes > Micrococcales > Intrasporangiaceae > Pedococcus > Pedococcus sp. 2YAF34. The sequence continues at coordinate 53,788 of NZ_JBFRFA010000004.1, read as the reverse complement.
GCGGCTCGACGGCTCGGTCCTGCTCGCGGGCTGCGACAAGTCGCTGCCCGGCATGCTCATGGCAGCCGCGCGCCTGGACCTCAGCTCGGTCTTCCTCTACGCCGGCTCGATCCTGCCCGGCATCGCGAAGCTGTCGGACGGCAGCGAGAAGACCGTGACGATCATCGACGCGTTCGAGGCCGTCGGTGCCTGCGCCGCGGGCCTCATGTCCCGCGCCGACGTCGACGCCATCGAGCGCGCCATCTGCCCGGGCGAGGGCGCCTGTGGCGGCATGTACACCGCCAACACGATGGCCTCGGTCGCCGAGGCCATCGGCATGTCGCTGCCCGGCTCGGCCGCGCCGCCGGCCACCGACCGTCGGCGCGACGGCTTCGCCCGCAAGTCCGGCGAGGCGGTCGTCGAGCTGCTGCGCCGTGGCATCACGGCCCGGGACATCATGACCAAGGAGGCGTTCGAGAACGCCATCGCCGTCGTCATGGCGTTCGGCGGATCGACCAACGCCGTCCTGCACCTGCTCGCGATCGCCCACGAGGCCGAGGTGGACCTGACCCTCGACGACTTCGCGCGCATCGGCTCGAAGGTCCCGCACCTGGCCGACGTGAAGCCGTTCGGCCAGTTCGTGATGACCGACATCGACCGTGTCGGGGGAGTGCCTGTCGTCATGCGCGCCCTGCTCGACGCCGGCCTGCTGCACGGCGACTGCCTCACGGTGACGGGCAGGACGATGGCCGAGAACCTCGCCCACATCGCGCCCCCGGACGTCGACGGCAAGGTCGTGCGCGCCATGCAGGAACCGATCCACAAGACCGGCGGCATCACCATCCTCAAGGGCTCGCTCGCCCCCGAGGGCGCCGTCGTGAAGTCGGCCGGGTTCGACTCCGACGTCTTCGAGGGCACGGCTCGTGTCTTCGACGGCGAGCGTGCCGCCATGGACGCCGTCGCAGAGGGCTCGCTCAAGGCCGGCGACGTGGTCGTCATCCGCTACGAGGGCCCCAAGGGCGGACCGGGTATGCGGGAGATGCTCGCCGTCACCGGTGCCATCAAGGGCGCGGGGCTGGGCAAGGACGTCCTGCTGCTCACCGACGGGCGGTTCTCCGGTGGCACCACCGGCCTGTGCGTCGGCCACGTGGCGCCCGAGGCCGTCGACGGCGGCCCCATCGCGTTCGTCCGCGACGGGGACCGGATCACCCTCGACGTCGCCAACGGGCTGCTCGACGTCCACGTCGACGAGGCCGAGCTGGCGCGCCGCGCCGAGGGGTTCGAGCCGCCCGCGGCGCGGTACCCCCGGGGTGTGCTCGCGAAATACCGCAAGCTCGTGGGCAGTGCCAGCGGCGGCGCCGTCTGCGGCTGACCCCTGCGGTTGACCGGCTCGGCGGTCCTGACCTGTGACTGAGACGACAGGTCCGGATCGCGAGACCGGTCGTCTCGCGCGTTGACACTGCGAAGGGGCGGGTGGAGAGTGCTCGTGTGGCACGAATTCTCGTACTTCCCTAGCGCGCAGGCCCTGGCAGACAGGGCCAGCGCGCTGCCCTCCGTTGTCCCGTGCCGGGACTGGAGGGCTTTTTTGTGAGCGAAACCGGTGTGAGCGAAACCAGTGTGAGCGAAACCAGCAGGACCAGCACGCAGAGCCAGACCGAACCGAAAGCGGTGCAGACGTGAGCGACACGAGGACGACGGCCCCCAGCCCGTCCCAGGTGGCCCAGAAGGCCCAGCAGGCGAAGCAGCAGGCGCGGGCGAACGAGCCGGTCGAGGTGACCGGCGCGCAGAGCCTGGTCCTCGCGCTCGAGGCCATGGAGGTCGACACGGTCTTCGGCATCCCGGGTGGCGCGATCCTCCCCGCCTACGACCCGCTGCTCGACTCGGTCAAGGTGCGCCACATCCTCGTGCGCCACGAGCAGGGCGCCGGCCACGCGGCCGAGGGTTACGCCAGCGCGACGGGCAAGGTGGGCGTCTGCATGGCGACCTCCGGCCCGGGGGCGACCAACCTCGTCACGGCCATCGCCGACGCCTACATGGACTCGGTCCCGGTCGTCGCGATCACCGGCCAGGTGAGCTCGGCGGCCATCGGCACCGACGCCTTCCAGGAGGCCGACATCCGCGGCATCACGATGCCGATCACCAAGCACAACTACCTCGTCACCGACGCGTCGCAGATCCCCCGCGTCGTGGCCGAGGCGTTCCACATCGCCTCGACGGGCCGCCCCGGACCGGTGCTCGTCGACATCTCCAAGGACGCACTCCAGGCCCGCACCACCTTCAGCTGGCCCCCGAAGTTCGACCTGCCGGGCTACCGCCCGGTGGCGCGTCCGCACACCAAGCAGATCCGTGAGGCGGCCCGTCTCATCGCCGCAGCCGAGCGGCCGGTGCTCTACGTCGGGGGTGGCGTGATCCGCAGCGGCGCCTCCGACGCGTTGCGCGAGTTCGTCGAGCTGACGCAGATCCCGGTCGTCACCACGCTGATGGCTCGGGGCGCGGTCCCGGACAGCCACCCGCTGCACCTCGGGATGCCGGGCATGCACGGGTCCGTCGCCGCCGTGACGGCCCTGCAGAAGTCCGACCTGCTCATCACCCTGGGGGCGCGGTTCGACGACCGGGTCACCGGGCAGCTGTCGACGTTCGCCCCGCACGCCAAGGTGATCCACGCCGACATCGACCCGGCCGAGATCTCCAAGAACCGTGTCGCGGACGTGCCGATCGTCGGCGACGTCCTCGAGGTGGTCAAGGACCTCACCCAGATGGTGTCCGCCGACCATGCGGCCGGAACGATGGGCGACTACACCGCCTGGCGTGAGCAGACGGCGGCGTGGAAGGCCGACTTCCCGCTCGGCTACTCCACCCCCGAAGGTGGGGAAACCGTTGCGCCGCAACACGTCATCGAGCGCATCGGTGCGATCAGCGGCCCCGAGTCGATCTACGTCGCCGGCGTGGGGCAGCACCAGATGTGGGCGGCGCAGTTCGTGCAGTACGAGCGCCCCAACTCCTGGCTCAACTCCGGCGGCCTCGGCACGATGGGGTATGCCGTGCCGGCCGCCATGGGCGCCAAGGTCGCCCAGCCGGACCGCACCGTGTGGGCCATCGACGGGGACGGCTGCTTCCAGATGACCAACCAGGAGCTCGCGACCTGTGTCATCAACAACATCCCGATCAAGGTGGCGGTGATCAACAACAGCAGCCTGGGCATGGTGCGCCAGTGGCAGTCGCTGTTCTACAACGAGCGCTACTCCAACACCGACCTGCACACTTCCGTCGGCAGCCGCATCCCCGACTTCGTCAAGCTCGCAGACGCGTATGGCTGCGCGGGACTTCGTTGCGAGCGTCCCGAGGACGTCGACGCGACGATCAGGGCCGCCATGGAGATCAACGACCGACCGGTCGTCATCGACTTCGTGGTCCACCGCGACGCGATGGTCTGGCCGATGGTGCCGGCGGGCGTGAGCAACGACGCGATCCAGGTCGCCAAGGACACGGCCCCGCAGTGGGATCGCGAGGAGGACGAGGCCACCGCGCAGCCCGAGGGCAACGACGGCACCGAGCGCAGGGACGGGAAGTGACCACGATGAGCAAGCACACCCTCTCGGTCCTGGTGGAGAACAAGCCCGGAGTCCTGGCGCGGATCGCCGCCCTGTTCTCCCGACGTGGCTTCAACATCGACTCGCTCGCGGTCGGTCCCACCGAGCACCCCGAGATCTCGCGGATGACGGTGGTGGTCGACGTCGAGGCCCTCCCGCTCGAGCAGGTCACCAAGCAGCTCAACAAGCTCGTCGAGGTGCTCAAGGTCGTCGAGCTCGAGCCGACCGCGTCGGTCCAGCGCGAGATCCTCCTGGTCAAGGTGCGCACCGACCTGCACAGCCGCAGCCACGTCCTGGAGACCGTCCAGCTCTTCCGGGCCAAGGTCGTCGACGTCGCCAGCGACACCCTGACGATCGAGGTCACTGGCAACCGCGACAAGCTCGCGGCCTTCCTCGAGGTCCTCGAGCCCTTCGGGGTCAAGGAGCTCGTGCAGTCGGGCATGGTGGCCATCGGGCGCGGCTCGCGCTCGATCACCGACCGGGCCCTGCGCAGCGCCTGACCCCGCGCCGTGGGAGCACGCGGCATACCGTGAACCGACCGATCCCCAAGAACCACAACGAAACCCGCAACCGAAGGAGTTGGCCACCGTGGCCGAGATGTTCTACGACGACGACGCTGACCTGAGTGTGATCCAGGGCAAGAAGGTGGCCGTCATCGGCTACGGGAGCCAGGGGCACGCCCACGCGCTCAACCTGCGCGACTCGGGGGTCGACGTCCGCGTCGGCCTGGCCGAGGGCAGCAGGAGCCGGGCGAAGGCCGAGGCCGAGGGCCTGACGGTCAAGACCGTCGGCGAGGCGGTCAAGGAGGCCGACCTCGTCGTGATCCTGACCCCCGACCAGGTGCAGCGCACGGTCTACGCCAACGAGATCGAGCCCAACCTCAAGGAGGGCGCGGCTCTGCTCTTCGGGCACGGCTTCAACATCCGCTTCGACTACATCAAGCCGCGCGCCACCTCCGACGTGCTCATGGTCGCCCCCAAGGGGCCCGGCCACCTCGTGCGCCGCGAGTACGTCGACGGCCGCGGCGTGCCGGTGCTCCTGGCCGTCGAGCAGGACCCGTCCGGCACCGCGTGGGACCTCGCGAAGTCCTACGCCAAGGCGATCGGCGGCCTGCGTGCCGGCGGCATCAGGACGACCTTCACCGAGGAGACCGAGACGGACCTCTTCGGCGAGCAGGCGGTCCTCTGCGGTGGTGCGAGCCAGCTGGTCCAGTACGGCTTCGAGACCCTCACCGAGGCGGGTTACCAGCCGGAGATCGCCTACTTCGAGGTGCTCCACGAGCTCAAGCTCATCGTCGACCTCATGGTCGAGGGCGGCATCGCCAAGCAGCGCTGGTCGGTCTCCGACACGGCCGAGTACGGCGACTACGTCTCCGGCCCGCGCGTCATCGACCCGCGGGTGAAGGAGAACATGCAGGCGGTGCTCGCCGACATCAAGAACGGCGCGTTCGCCAAGCGCTTCATCGAGGACCAGGACGCCGGCGCCCCGGAGTTCACGTCCCTGCGCGAGAAGGGTGCCCAGCACCCGATCGAGGCCACGGGCAAGGACCTGCGCAAGCTCATGTCGTGGATCAAGGACACCGACAACGACTACGTCGAGGGCTCCGCGGCCCGCTGACCGGACGGTGTTCCACGGCGCCCTAGGGTGGGCGCCGTGGACCACCTCGTCGACGGCTGGCCGTATGCGGCCGTGTTCGCCCTGTTCTTCGCCAGCGGCGTGGCACGGTCCCACCTGACCTACTGGGCCGGTCGCGGGCTGCGCCACGGAGGTGGGCGCAGCCGCCTCGCGGGTCACCTCGACCGTCCCGTCGTGGCCCGGGCAGAGGGCGTGGTCCGCAGGCTGGGTGCGCCGGTCGTGACGCTGTCGTTCCTCACGGTCGGCCTGCAGACCGCCGTCAACGCCGCGGCCGGGTCGCTGCGGATGCCGATGTCGCGCTACCTGCCGGCGACGGTGGTGGGTTCGCTCGCCTGGGCCGCCCTCTACACGACCGTGGGGTTCGCGGTGGCCCGGGCGTGGGTGGACGGCCTCGCCTGGCCCTGGGCGGTCGGCGGTCTGGCCGCCGTGGCGCTGCTCGTCGCGACCTCTCTGGCTGTGGGTTCCCGGCTGCGCCGCAGGCCTGCCGCGGTGTGACGTGCGTTCCAGATGTCGAGCCACTGCATCCACATGGTGAGAGCGCGCCTATGCTGGCGACGGCACAGCGCGGTGCCGGAACACCTTCTGACCACGCCCTTCCCACCCCAGAGGACTGACCTGTGAGCAAGCCGATCGTCCTGATCGCCGAGGAACTCTCGCCCGCCACCATCGACGCCCTCGGGCCCGACTTCGAGGTGCGCAACGTCGACGGCGCGTCCCGCGAGGCCCTGCTGCCGGCGCTGGCCGACGTCGACGCCGTGCTGATCCGCTCCGCCACGAAGATGGACGCCGAGGCCATCGCCGCGGCGAAGAACCTCAAGGTCATCGCCCGCGCCGGCGTGGGCCTGGACAACGTCGACGTCCCGGCCGCGACGCAGGCCGGTGTGATGGTCGTCAACGCCCCGACCTCCAACATCACCTCCGCCGCAGAGCTCGCGGTCGGCCTCCTGCTCTCCACGGCCCGCAACATCGCCCCCGCCAACCAGGCGCTCAAGGGTGGCGCGTGGAAGCGCAGCAGGTACGGCGGCGTCGAGCTGCTCGACAAGAAGGTCGGCGTCGTCGGCTTCGGCCGGATCGGCCAGCTCGTCGCCGAGCGGCTCAAGGGCTTCGGCGTCGAGATCCTCGCCTACGACCCGTACGTCTCGGCGCAGCGCGCGGGGCAGCTCGGCGCCCAGCTCGTCACGCTCGACGAGCTCCTCGAGCAGAGCGACTTCATCACCGTCCACCTGCCCAAGAGTCCCGAGACCCTCGGCCTCATCGGCAAGGAGGCGCTCACCAAGGTCAAGCCCACCGTGCGCATCATCAACGCCGCCCGCGGCGGCATCGTCGACGAGGAGGCCCTGGCCGAGGCACTGCGCGAGGGCCGCGTCGCGGGCGCGGGCATCGACGTCTTCGCCAAGGAGCCCACGACGGAGAGCCCGCTCTTCGAATTCGAGTCCGTCGTCGTGACCCCGCACCTCGGTGCCTCCACCGACGAGGCGCAGGAAAAGGCCGGCGTGGCCGTGGCGAAGTCGGTGCGGCTCGCCCTCGGTGGCGACCTGGTGCCGGACGCCGTCAACGTGTCAGGTGGCGCCGTGCCCGAGGAGGTCCGCCCGGGCATCGCGCTCGTGGAGAAGCTCGGCCGCATCTTCACCTCGCTCGCGGGGTCGGTGCCGGTGCAGCTCGACGTCGACGTCAAGGGTGAGATCACCGCGCACGACGTCTCGATCTGGAAGCTGGCTGCCCTCAAGGGCCTGTTCACCGACGTGACCGAGGACCCGGTGACCTACGTCAACGCGCCGCTGCTCGCGGAGCAGCGCGGCTGCGAGGTGCGGCTGCTGACCGACCCGTCGACGCAGGACTTCCGCAACGTCACCACCCTGCACGGCACCCTGGCCGACGGCTCGTCGGTCAGCGTCTCGGGCACCCTCACCGGCCCGCGGCTGATCGAGAAGATCGTGGGCGTCAACGGGTTCGACATCGAGGTGCCGCTCACCGACCACCTCGCGTTCTTCACCTACGTCGACCGCCCCGGCGTCATCGGCACGGTGGGTCGCCTGCTCGGTGACGCGCAGGTCAACATCGCCGGAATGCAGGTCGCCCGCAACGAGAAGGGCGGCCAGGCGCTCGTCGCCCTGACCGTCGACAGCGCGATCCCGGCCGACGTCCTGCAGGCCATCGTCTCCGAGGTGGGGGCCGAGGTCAGCGTGGTCGACCTCGCCGGCTGACCTCTGACACACCCGGTGCCGTGAGGCATCCCGGTACGCCGCCCGCTCACCCGAGCGGGCGGCGTACCCGTGTGCGGGTCGCAGGCGGGACCCGGCTGGGTCAGCCGCGCGGGGGACCGTCGTGGAGGACGCGGTTGAACAGCAGGCTGTCGCGCCAGTCGCCGTCGAGGTAGAGGAACGCCGGGATCCGGCCCACCTCCTCGAAGCCGCACCGGCGCAGGACGCCCTGGGAGGCGACGTTGGCCACCATGGTGCTGCCACCGAGGCGGTGCAGCCCCAGGTCGTGGCCGCGCTGCACCAGGTGCTGCAGCAGGGCGACGGCCAGGCCGCGGCGCAGGTGGCCGTGGTCGACCCAGTAGCCCACGTCGGCGCCGCGCATCGCCCCCATGACGATGTTCTGGAGGTTGGCGGACCCGACGACGTCGTCCCCGTGCCACAGCAGCCAGCAGTCGAAGAGCCCGAGCTCGACCTGGCGCAGGCGCCCCGCGACCACCTCACGCTGGCCCGCCTCGGTGAAGAAGGACTCTGGGCGCGAGGGCTCCCAGGGGCGCAGGTGCTCGCGGTTGCGGGCTGCGGCGGCGGCCAGGGCGGGGGAGTCGTCCGCCGACAGGGGGCGCAGGACGTAGCCATCGGCGAGCACCGGCCCACCCTAGGACGCCGCGGCGGACGGGGAAGCCCCAGGACCGCCCTCCCGTCCAGAGGCGTCTCACTGCGTGGGAACCGGGTACCGAATAGTTGGACGTCCACCTAATCTCGAAGACATGGCGCAGCGGTTCGTAATTCTTATCCGCCGCGGCGAGCTCCGGTAGTCAGCCACCTCGCCGCGGAGATCCCGCGTGCACGGCTGACCGTGGCACCCCGTCATCCGGGAGTGGCCCCCGCAGAGCTCCACCCCATCCCCAGACATCCAATCCCTGTGTCGCACAGGGAGATCCGCGAAGGACTGATCCGCATGAGCGAAGAGGCACAGAAGGCACGTCAGGCACTGCAGGAGTCGATGGACCTGCGCGAGCAGGGCCACTCCGACGACTGACGCAGCCCCATCACCGCGGGTGCGACAGTGCACCCCACGACGAACGGCCCCAGGCAGCGCGCCGGGGCCGTTCGTCATGTGAGACGTCGATATCAGACTGCAAGACCCCTCCTAGGCTGCCTCCATGGCTCCGCACCCCACCGCCCCTGACACCGTCAACCTCGCCGTCATCGGCGGGGACGGCATCGGGCCCGAGGTCGTCGCCGAGGGCCTCAAGGTGCTCGACGCCGTGACCGGTGGCTCCGGTCCCAAGGTGCACACCACCGACTACGACCTGGGGGCGCGTCGCTGGCACGCCACGGGCGAGACCCTGCCGGACTCGGTCCTGGACGAGCTGCGCGGCCACGACGCGATCCTGCTCGGGGCGATCGGCGACCCGACGGTCCCGAGTGGTGTCCTCGAGCGCGGGGTGCTGCTGCCGCTGCGGTTCGCGTTGCAGCACTACGTCAACCTGCGGCCGGCCAAGCTCTACCCCGGCGTCCAGAGCCCGCTGGCGGTCGAGCGGGTCGCCCCCGACGGCATCGACTTCGTCGTCGTGCGTGAGGGCACGGAGGGGCCCTACGTCGGGAACGGTGGCTCGCTGCGTACCGGCACGCCGCAGGAGATCGCCACCGAGGTGAGCATCAACACCCGTTTCGGGGTGGAGCGCGTCGTCCGCGACGCCTTCGCCCGCGCCGCGGCGCGGCCGCGCAAGCACCTCACGCTGGTGCACAAGCACAACGTCCTGACCCACGCAGGGCACCTGTGGCGCCGGACCGTCGAGGAGGTCGGCGCGGAGTTCCCCGACGTCGAGACCGCCTACCAGCACGTCGACGCCGCGACGATCTTCCTGGCGACCGACCCGGGCCGGTTCGACGTCATCGTCACCGACAACCTGTTCGGCGACATCATCACCGACATCGCGGCGGCCATCGCCGGCGGCATCGGCCTCGCGGCGAGCGGCAACATCAACCCCGAGCGCACCACCCCGAGCATGTTCGAGCCGGTGCACGGGTCGGCTCCCGACATCGCGGGCCAGGGCAAGGCCGACCCCACTGCGACGATCCTGTCGGTCTCCATGCTGCTGGAGCACCTGGGGCTGCCCGAGGCGTCCGCCGCGGTCGAGCGCGCGGTCGCCGCGGACCTCGCAGAGCGCGGCGACCGGGTACGCAGCACCACCGAGGTCGGCGACGCGATCGCCTCCCGCCTCTGAGTCGCGGCTGCGCTGAGTCTCCTGCCGGGGGTGCCAGCCAGGCAGGTAACCTCGGCAGGAGATCCGCAACGACGCAGGAGGACTCCATGAGCCAGACCACCGCCCCGCTGACCTTCGAGGTCACCCGCCGCACCGACCCGCGGCCGGAAGCGGAGCGCGAGGCGGTACTGGCCAACCCCGGGTTCGGAACCACGTTCACCGACCACATGGTCACGGCGACGTGGACCAAGGGGCAGGGGTGGCACGACGGCAAGGTGACGGCATACGGGCCCATCTCCCTCATGCCGTCGGCGGCGGTCCTGCACTACGCCCAGGAGATCTTCGAGGGCATGAAGGCCTACCGGCACGAGGACGGGTCGATCTGGACCTTCCGCCCCGAGGCCAACGCCCAGCGCATGATCCGCAGCGCCCGCCGGATGACCCTCCCCGAGCTGCCGGAAGAGGACTTCATCGCCTCGCTCAAGGCGCTCGTCGAGGTCGACCAGGCGTGGGTGCCGTCCGGCACGACGGGGGAGGCGAGCCTCTACCTGCGCCCGTTCATGTACGCGTCGGAGGCCTTCCTCGGGGTCCGCCCTGCCGCCGAGGTGACGTACTCGGTCATCGCCTCCCCGGCAGGCGCGTACTTCAGCGGCGGCATCAAGCCGGTGACGCTGTGGCTCACCACCGACTACGCCCGCGCGGGGGACGGCGGCACCGGCGCCGCCAAGTGCGGCGGCAACTACGCCTCCAGCCTGGCCGGCCAGCTCGAGGGCATCGAGCACGGCTGCGACCAGGCGGTGTTCCTCGACGCCTCGACGCACACCTACGTCGAGGAGCTCGGCGGCATGAACCTGTTCTTCGTGACGCGCGACAACCGGCTCATCACCCCCGAGCTCACCGGTTCCATCCTCGAGGGCGTCACCCGGTCGTCGGTGCTGGCCCTCGCCAAGGAGATGGGCCTCGAGCCCGAGGAGCGGCGCATCCCCATCCAGGAGTGGAAGGACGGCGCCGCCAGCGGCGAGATCACCGAGATCTTCGCGTGCGGCACGGCAGCCGTGATCACGCCGGTCGGCGAGCTGCGGTGGGAGGGCGGGAGCTGCGACCACCGGGGCGGCGTCGACTACGGGCCGGTCACCCGCGCCATCCGCGAGAAGCTGCTCGACATCCAGTACGGCCGCGCCGAGGACACCTACCACTGGCTCACCCGCCTGGCCTGACGCAAGCTGCGGCTGCGCGCCGGTCCATGACGGGCCGGCGCGCTGTCGTGTCCGGCCCGTGGCCGGGAGGCCTCACACCATCGCGAGGACGCTGCGCAGCGCCCACCAGCTCGCGGCGGCCAGCACGACGACGTACCCGGCGTTCCAGGTCCACGCCGGGAGGTGGGTGAGGCGGGCGAGCACCCCCGGGTCGGAGCCGGGGGAGGGTTGGGCCACGACGGCGCCGAGGTGCCGCCAGGCCCCGACCAGCAGGAAGATGCCCACACCCAGGACCACCGCACCCTGGAGCCTGGCACCGCCCTGCCACGACAGCGCGCCGGTCACCACGGTCAGCGCGACCATGACGACAGCCGTGTAGAGCGACCGCACCCGGACGAGGCAGGCGATCAGCACCAGTCCGGTCGCGGCCAGGGCGGGTGGCGCCCATCCCGCGCCCGCGGCATGGACCGCGAACGCGCCCACCAGGGCCGGAGCCGGGTACCCCGCCCAGGTCGACAGGACCCGGCCGATGCCTCGCGCCGGGCCGACGGTGACGGCGTGGCCCGACATGTCGCCGCGCAGAACCAGTCCGGTGAACCTTCGCCCGAACAGCATCCCCACGAGGCCGTGCCCGAGCTCGTGGACGACGGTCACCACGACCCGCGACCGCAGCCACAGGGCCGGCACGCCGATGACCACGACCACGGTCACCAGCACCGTCCAGAGCCCGCTCGTGGTCGGGGTCGACAGCGGCTCGGGCTGCAGCCGGGCGCTCACCTGGTTCCAGAGGTCGCTGCCGGTGGTCGACGGGGCCAGGGAGGTCGGGTGCACCGGGACATCCTCCCGGTCGAGGCTGTGCAGCCCCCACCGGGCTGGGTGCGGACGGGGCATCGGGCGGGGTAGCACCCGAGGCGGCGGCGCTCATACCCCGAAGTCCCAGACCTCGGGGCATGAGCGGGCTTTTGACCCGAAGTCCCAGACCTCGGGGCATGGGGGCCGGTGTTGGCCCGAGGTCCCAGACCTCGGGGCATGGGGGCCGGTGTCGGCCCGAAGTCCCAGACTTCGGTGCAAGGTGCAAGGCGCGGGGGCGGGTATGGGGCCGGGGTGTCGGTCCCGGGTTCGGGGGCGGGGTATGGCCGCCGAGGGCGGGGTATGGCGCGGGGTGACCACGATCCGGACCGGGGGTTCAACCTGCGGACGTCGCGTGTCACAGTGCTCTCGTGACCTCCTGGCACATGGCGACCGCCATGGTGATTATCGACTAGCGCGACGAGACCTCCTCGTCGCGCAGACCTCCCGCACCCGGGGGGTCTTTTGCTTTGTCAGGACCTCCGCCGGTCGCCACCCCCGGCCACGGAGGCGCGGCGGCGGAGAATGAACCACCAGGACCCACGGCCTGTGAAGCCACCCAGCACCACCCGACTCCGATGACCCGACGGGAACCACCACGATGAGCGACCTGCACGTCTACGACACCACCCTGCGCGACGGTGCGCAGCAGGAGGGACTCAACCTCTCCGTGTCGGACAAGCTCGCCATCGCGGCGCACCTCGACGAGCTGGGGGTCGGCTTCATCGAGGGTGGCTGGCCGGGCGCCAACCCGAAGGACACCGAGTTCTTCGCCCGCGCCCAGCAGGAGCTGCGGCTGCGCAACGCCACGCTCGCGGCGTTCGGGGCGACCCGGCGGGTCGGCGGTCGCGCGGCCGACGACCCGCAGGTCCGCGCCCTCCTTGACTCCGGCGCGTCCGTCGTCACCCTCGTCGCCAAGTCGCACGTCCGGCACGTCGAGACGGCCCTGCGCACGACGGTGCAGGAGAACCTCGAGATGGTGCGCGACACCGTCTCGTTCCTGACCGCGGAGGGCCGGCGCGTCTTCCTCGATGCAGAGCACTTCTTCGACGGGTATGCCGCGGACCGCGGCTACGCCCTCGAGGTGGTCCGCGCGGCGATGGAGTCGGGCGCCGAGGTGGTGGCGCTGTGCGACACCAACGGCGGCATGCTCCCCGACCAGGTGGCCGCGGTCGTCGCCGACACCGTCGGCACCACGTCGGCCCGCGTCGGCATCCACTGCCACAACGACACCGGCTGCGCCGTGGCCAACTCGATGGCCGCGGTCGAGGCGGGCGCGACGCACGTGCAGGGGACGGTCAACGGGTACGGCGAGCGCACCGGCAACGCCGACATCCTCACCGTCGTGAGCAACCTGCAGATCAAGCGCGGGCTGCCGTTGCTGGAGACCGGGCGTCTCCGGGAGGCGACGCGAATCGCCCATGCCATCAGCGAGATCACCAACGTCCCGCCCTACAGCCGCCAGCCCTACGTCGGCGCGAGCGCGTTCGCCCACAAGGCCGGTCTGCACGCCAGCGCCATCCGGATCGACCCCGACCTCTACCAGCACACCGACCCCGTCCACGTCGGCAACGACATGCGCATGCTCGTCTCCGACATGGCCGGCCGTGCGAGCATCGAGCTCAAGGGCCGAGAGATGGGCTACGACCTGGCCGGCAACGACGAGCTGCTCTCGCGGGTCCTCGCGACGGTCAAGGACCTCGAGCTGCGCGGCTACACCTTCGACGCCGCGGACGCGTCCTTCGAGCTGCTCCTGCGTCGCGAGGTCGAGGGCCACGGCTACGAGTTCTTCGACGTCGAGTCGTGGCGCGTGATCACCGACGCCCGAGGCAACGAGGACGCACTGTCCGAGGCCACCGTCAAGGTGCGCGCAGGGGGTGAGCGCGTCGTGGCCACCGGCGAGGGCAACGGACCGGTGAACGCCCTCGACCACGCGCTGCGGCAGGCGCTCATGCCGGCCTACCCGGAGCTGGCCAAGCTCGAGCTCATCGACTTCCGCGTGCGCATCCTCGACGCTGCGCACGGCACGGATGCGGTGACCCGCGTCCTCATCGAGACCTCGGACGGGCAGACCTCGTGGGAGACCATCGGGGTGGCCGGCAACATCCTCGAGGCGTCCTGGCGGGCGCTCGTCGAGGGGGTCACCTACGGACTGGTCCGGGCCGGGGTGCCCGTCCGGTAGGGCGTGAGGCCGGCGGTCGTCCATCGCCGTGTCCCGAAAAGGGGACGAGCACCGATCGGCCCCGGTTGCAGGGGGGTAGGGCCGAACGGTGCTCGTCACGCGAGCTCCGGTGCGCATGACGCGAGGGGGACCACCCGAGCTCTTGGCACCAGTCTGGCCGGTGTCGCAGGGGGGTGAACCGATGCCTGCGTCGCATCTCCACTAGTACATCGACACCAGGAACGGTGTCGGGAGGTCGAGCGCCGGCCGGCCCTCAGGGGACGCAGGCCGACCGGCGTACCACCACGATGCGCCAGCGTTCACCTGCCGTCACGGTGCCCCCGCCCCAGCCCCTCTAGTGCGCACGCACCCTACGGTGCCCCACCCCGCGTGTCCCGCGCCGTGTGGTGCCTCAGCCACGGGCGGCGGTGGAGGTCGACGCGTCCGGAATGCCTTGGGCGAAGCCGAGACTCGTGCTCCGGCTCGCCGCGAGGGTGAGGCCGAGACCCGCCCCGAGGCCCGGAGCCGCCGCTGGTGCTGCCGTCGGGCCGGGGAGCCAGAGCGACACGAGCGTGCCACCCAGCGGGCTGTCCCCGACCGTGCAGTGGCCGCCTGCGAGCGTGGCGCGGTCGCGCATGCCGGAGACACCCCGGTGTCCGGGGGCCGAGGCGCCGAGGGCATCCCCGGGGCCGACGCCGTCGTCGTGGACCTCGACCTGCAGGCCACCGTCGACCGCGGCGAGCGCCACCTGCACCTGAGTGGCCCGGGCGTGCTTGAGGACGTTGACGAGGGCCTCTTTGGTGATGCGGTAGGCGACTGCCCGGGTCGCCTCCGGCATCACCGGCTCGGAGCTGCCGTCCACACGGGCCCGCACGCCGGTGCCCTCGTAGATCTCCTCGGTGGCCCGCTGGAGCGCTCCGGCGAGCCCGCTGACCGAGAGCTCGGGGGGCTCGAGGTCGAACAGCAGTGACCGCAGCCGGTCGGTCGCCGCTCCCAGGGTCTCCTGCAGCCCGTCGAGCTCGGACATCAGCGAGGGGGCCTGTTCACGAAGTCGCTTGCGCAGCAGGCCCATGCGCAGGTCGACGGCCGCGACGGCCTGCACCGGGTCGTCGTGCACGTCGGCTGCGATCCGCGCGCGCTCGGCGTCCTGGGCGTCCACGAGCCGGGTGAGGAGCGCGGTCCGCTGCTCGAGGAGGTCGGCCATGGCCCGGTCGGCGGCGACCCGATCGCTGATGTCGCGCTGCACGGTGGCGAGGGCGAACGGGGCGCCGGTGGCCACGTCGAACATGAGGAAGCTGGCGACGGCCACCGGGATCGCGTGCCCGTCCTGGTGCTTGAGCGTCGTCTCGCCCTCGAAGTGGCCGTCGCGGACGACCGCGGGCTGCTCGACCTCCACGGACAGCTCGAGCCCTTCCGGCGTGAGGTAGTCGGAGATCGTCGTCGCGGACACGTCGGCGTCCAGGGCCATGCCGATGAGCTTGCGCCCACCGGGGTTGACGTACTCCACGGCGCCGTCGAGGTCGGCGATGGCGATGAAGTCGGGGGAGGCCTCGACGAGCGCCTTGAAGCGGCTCAGGTCAGCGGCCAGCTCGAGGGTGCGACGAGCCTGTGCGCGCGCCTGGGCCTCGGCGCGACGTTGCTCCGTCACGTCGGTCGCGATGCCCACGGCCCCGGTCAGCACCCCGGCCTCGTCGTGGATCGGCTCGAAGTACAGCGCCAGCCGGCGCCCGAGGTACTCGCGCTCGCCGTGGTATCGCTCGCCGGACAGTGCCGCGTCGAGCGCCTCCGTGCCGAGCGGGTCGTCGCGGTAGACCTCGCGCAGGTTCTGGCCGACCAGCTCGCCCGGGGCGAACCCGAGGGCCGCCAGGCCGGGGCCGACCGAGGTCGTGCACGTCCCGTTCGCGTCCATCCCGAAGACGACCTGCGGGCCGACCTCGATCCCGCCCTCGGCCGACAGCCACGTGTCCTGTGTCATCCCGCGGTCCCCTCACGTCGTCCTGCACGAGCCACGCGGCCACCCACCCCGGCCACTCGTGGCCCATCGTAGGCATGACGCGGTGCAGGCACCACGGTGCGACGCAGGGCGTCAGCGGTCCAGCAGCAGCCTCAGGGCGCCGGCACCGGACCCGGTGGCGAGGACGACCTCGCCCGCGGCGCAGCGCGCCAGCACCTCGGGCAGGGTCTCCCCGATCCTGCCCTTGGCCAGGTAGCCGACAGCGCCCGCCCGCACCATGGCAGCCACCGTGCCGGCGGACGTCTCGGCCGACACCGCCACCACGGCTGGCGGGGAGGGCAGGGCGTGCAGGGCCCGGACCGCGGCCGGGCCGCCCCCGGGCATGCGCACGTCGAGCAGGGCGACGTCGACGTCCATCTCCCCGGCGAGGCGGATGGCGTCGTCCCCGGTCGTCACGGTGCCGACGACGGTGAAGCGGTCGTCGGAGTCGACGACGTGGGCCAGGGCCCCGAGCATCTGGGGGTGGTCGTCGGCGATGAGCACACGAACCGCTGACACGTGCCTGCCTGTCTGTCCTGGAGGGGGGCGCGGGGACGGCTGGGTCGACGACACCTGGAAGGTCAATGGTCGCGCTCGCGGGCCCCGGCCGGGCAGTGCGCGCGCGCCGGGGGGCCTAGTGCATGGATACTAGGCGCGGAGGAGGGGCCCATCCATGAGTGAAGCCGACGGTGCGCACCGCATGCACCGGACCGACCAGCCGATCAGGGTGCTGATCGTCGACGACCACGAGGTGATGGCGGCGAGCCTTGCCCGTGTGCTGGAGGACGAGCCCGACATCGTCTCCGTCGGCGTGGCCGCAACCCTGGCCCAGGCCCGCGCGCGGGTGCAGTCCAGCGCGCCCGACGTGCTCGTCCTCGACCGGCGGCTGCCCGACGGCGACGGTGTCGACGCCATCGCCGACCTGAAGGCCCTGCGCCCCAGCATGAACGTCCTGGTGCTCACGGGGTCGAGCTCGGACGACGTGCTCGTGCGGGCGCTGCAGGCCGGCGCGGCCGGCTTCCTCTCCAAGACCCGCAGCCTCGCCGAGGTGACGTCGGCGGTGCGGGCGGCGTCGCAGGGTGAGGCCTCGGTCTCGGCCGAGATGCTCGCGCGGCTGCTCCCACGGCTGACGAGGGTCAACGCGCCCGCCCCCACGCTCACGCGTCGGGAGGAGGAGGTGCTGGCGATGCTCGCCCAGGGCCTGTCCAACGCGGCGATCGCGGAGGAGCTGACGGTGAGCGTCAACACGGTCCGCAACCACGTCGCCAACCTGTCGGCGAAGCTCGGCGCCCACAGCAAGCTGGAGGCGATGTCGATCGCGATCCAGCGCGGCCTGCTCTCGCCGCCGCAGTAGCCGTCAGTCGGTGCCGAACTCGATCGCCGCGCGGTCGAGCGCCTCGTCATCGCCCTCGGACTTCACGAACGGGTTGGACGAGATCGCCTTGGCACCACCGGGCTCGAGGTCGCCCACGAGCGCCTGGTGCCGCGCGACCAGCTGGCCCTGCGCGGCATACAGCTCGAGCTTGGCCCGCGAGTCGGCGATGTCGAGGTTGCGCATCGTGAGCTGGCCGATCCTGTCGACGGGACCGAACGCTGCGTCCTCGGTGCGCTCCATCGACAGCTTCTCGGGGTGGTAGCTGAACGCCGGGCCGGTCGTGTCGACGATGGAGTAGTCGTCGCCGCGACGCAGCCGCACGGTGACCTCACCGGTGACCGCGGAGGCGACCCAGCGCTGCAGCGACTCGCGCAGCATGAGTGACTGCGGGTCGAGCCAGCGGCCTTCGTAGAGCAGTCGTCCGAGGCGGCGGCCCTCTGCGTGGTAGTTCGCGATCGTGTCCTCGTTGTGGATCGCGTTGAGGAGGCGCTCGTAGGTGAGGTGCAGCAGGGCCAGGCCGGGCGCCTCGTAGATGCCGCGGCTCTTGGCCTCGATGATGCGGTTCTCGATCTGGTCGGACATGCCGAGCCCGTGCCTGCCGCCGACGGTGTTGGCCTCGTGGACGAGCGCGACGGCGTCCCCGCCGAAGTCGTTGCCGTTGATGGCGACCGGGCGACCCTGCTCGAACCGCACGGTGACGTCCTCGGGGGCGATCGCCACCGACTCGTCCCAGAACCGCACACCCATGATCGGCTCGACGACCTCCATCGACTCCGAGAGGAACTCGAGCGTCTTGGCCTCGTGCGTCGCACCCCAGATGTTGGCGTCCGTCGAGTACGCCTTCTCGGCGCTGGCGCGGTAGGGAAGGTCGCGCGCGGTGAGCCACTCGGACATCTCGTGGCGTCCGCCGAGCTCGTTGACGAAGTCGGCGTCGAGCCACGGCTTGTAGATGCGCAGCGAGGGGTTGGCCAGCAGTCCGTAGCGGTAGAAGCGCTCGATGTCGTTGCCCTTGAAGGTGGAGCCGTCGCCCCAGATGTCGACACCGTCCTCCTTCATGGCGCGCACGAGCAGCGTGCCGGTCACGGCGCGGCCGAGCGGCGTGGTGTTGAAGTAGGTGCGGCCACCGCTGCGGATGTGGAACGCGCCGCAGGCCACCGCGGACAGACCCTCCTCGACCAGCGCGCTGCGGCAGTCGACGAGGCGCGCGAGCTCGGCGCCGTACTGGCCGGCGCGGCTGGGCACCGTGTCGATCTCGGGCTCGTCGTACTGCCCGAGGTCGGCGGTGTAGGTGCAGGGGACCGCACCCTTCTCACGCATCCAGGCAACAGCGACCGAGGTGTCCAGACCGCCGGAGAAGGCGATCCCGACACGCTCACCAACGGGCAGGGACGTCAGAACTTTGGACACGGCGCCCAGACTAGGGCCCCGGCCGTCGCGGCCACGAAACGGACCACCCTGCGGGCGCCGGCTCACGCGGGCGCGAGGGCGCGCACGGCGTCGATCGCGGCGACGAGCCGGTCGCGCAGCAGCTGGCCGCGCTCGGCGAACCCGCGCTGCGCCGCGGCGTACTCCGCCCTCCCGGCCGGTGTCTCCACCCGGACGGGCGCGTAGCCGAGGGTGGAGAGGTCGTACGGCGAGGCGCGCATGTCGAGCTCGCGGATCGCCCGGGCGTGGTCGAAGCAGTCGAGGACGAGGTCGCCGGGGACCGCGGGCGCGAGCTTCATGGCCCACTTGTAGAGGTCCATCCCGGCATGGAGGCAGCCGGGCTGCTCGAGGGCGACCTGCGTCTCGCGCGTCGGCTGCAGCAGGTTGAGCGAGCGCGCCGGCGGCGTGTAGAAGCGGAACGCGTCGAAGTGGGTGCACCGGATCTGCAGGCCGTCGACCACGGCGTCGGTCCCGTCGGCACCGAGGCGCAGGGGCCAGTCGCGGTGCCGCACCTCGTCGACGTCCTGGCGGTAGACCATGGCCCACTCGTGCAGACCGAAGCAGCCGAGCTGGGCAGGCCGGGCGGCGGTCGCTGTGAGCAGCTCGCGGACGAACTCCGCGGTCCCACCGCGGGCGGCCAGGTATCCCGCGACGTCCAGCTCCACGTCGCGCCCCACCTCGCGGTAGTGCTTCCACCCGGCGCGGGGGAGCCCGGCGGCGTCCTCGAGGACCACGCCCGGGCCCGGGTGCCAGCGACGCAGGAGCGCGGGCCGGAACGGGTAGTAGGTGAAGAGGAAGTCCTCGACGGGGTGGGCGACCCGGTCGCTGCGGCGGCCGCGGTGCGCCTCGGTGGCCCCGTCGGCCCGCTGCTCGTGGGAGAGCTCCAGGGCACGCCACAGCTCACGCGTCAGCACCAGGGACTCCATCGCCGGCAAGGGTAACCCGCACGGCCGGGCTCCCAGCAAGGCGTGGCACCGTGGCCCCCATGAGCAGACGGACCCTCGCCGCGGTGGTGACGGTGCTCGTGCTGCTCGTCGGCGCGGGGACCGTCGTCGGCTTCGCGTCCGGCCGCTTCAGTGACACTCCCCAGGCCGGCGGGACGTCCGCGCCGCCGACGACGTCGGCCGACGTGCCTCGGGCCGGGGAGGCCGTCACCACCCCGGGCCCGGCTCCGTCAGGGACGGGTTACCACCTCGCCCTGGGGGACTCGCTCGCCGCCGGTTTCCAGAACGGCAGCGACCACCGCACGCAGGGCTACGTCGGCGCCGTGCGCAAGGCGGTCGAGGTCCGCGACGGCCCGACCGAGCTGGTCAACCTCGCCTGCTCCGGTGAGACGACGACCTCGATGCTGCGGGGTGGCGGGTGCACCTACGACCGGGGCACGCAGCTGGCCGAGGCGGAGCAGTTCCTGCGGGCCCATGCGGCCGACGTGCGCCTGGTGACCCTCGACATCGGCGGCAACGACGTCGCCCGGTGCGGCTTCGGCGGGCTCGAGCCGTCGTGCACGGGGCCGGCGCTCGCGACTCTGAGGACCAACCTGCCCCAGATCACGAGCCGGCTGCGCGCTGCGGCCCCGCACGTGCAGGTCGTCGTCCTCAACTACTACGACCCGTTCCTGGTGCTCGACCTGTTGGGGAACTCGGGTGGGACGGGTCCGGGGCAGCGGTCGGTGGCCGAGCTCGCCAAGGTCAACGCCAGCATCGCCGGCAGCGCGCGGGCCAGCGGTGCGCGGGTGGCCGACGTCGCGAGCGCCTTCGACACCACCGTCACGACCCCGACGGTCGTCAAGGACATCGGCACCCTGCCGACCAACCTCGCCCGCATCGTCACGTGGACGTGGATGGCCCCGCCGCGCTTCGACTTCCATGCCAATGACGCGGGCTACGCGGTGATGGCGCGAGCTGTGGTGCGCCAGCTGCGCTGAGCTCGGGGGGAGGTTCAGGCGCGGTGGGCCTCGACGTCGTGCAGCACGCGGTCGACGTCGTGGTCGAGGTCGATGAAGGCGATCGTGGAGTCTGCGCCGTGCGGTGCGCGGGGCAGCGACCACGTACGGCGGTGGTGCCGCTCGAGGGCGGCGACGACGGTGGTGACGAAGGCCAGGAGCAGGAGAATGGTCATGTCAGTAATCATGCGCTCGGCAAGATCCAGCCACGAGTGGCAGAACTGACGCACAAGGCACTATTTCTGCCATGTGACGTGGCACCATGGACGGTATGGCGCTCACGACGGTCGCAGCCCTGGCCTCCAACCCCATGGCCATGTTCGAGATGTCGGTGGCGTGCGAGGTCTTCGGCCTCGACCGCACCGACGACGGGGTGCCGCCCTTCACCTTCCTCACCTGCGGCGAGCGCGCGGGCGCACCGGTGGACACGACCAGCGGCGGCCAGTTCGTCCCCAGCCACACGTGGGCCGACGCCGTCGACGCCGACCTGGTGGTCATCCCCGCCGGGGGCGTCCGCGACGAGTACCCCGAGGCGCTGCTCGAGACGATCCGCGAGGCGCACCGCCGGGGCGCCACCATCCTGTCCATCTGCACGGGCGCGTTCGTGCTGGGGGAGACGGGCCTGCTGGACGGACGCAGCGCCGTGACGCACTGGCGCTACGCCGACGAGTTCGCCCGGCGCTTCCCCCGCACACGGGTCTCGATGGACGTCCTGTATCTCGACGAGGGGTCGATCATCACCGGCGCCGGGACCGCCGCCGGCATCGACGCCTGCCTGCACCTCGTACGCCGCGAGCTCGGCTCCGCGGTCGCGACCCGGATCGCGCGCCGGATGGTGGTACCGCCCCAGCGCGACGGCGGCCAGCGCCAGTACGTCGAGTCGCCGCTGCCCGAGACCAGCTGCGAGAGCATCCAGCCGGTGCTCAACCACATCACCGAGAACCTCGACGAGCCGCACACCGTGCCCGACCTCGCGCGGCTGGCGATGATGTCCGAGCGCACCTTCGCCCGGCGGTTCGTCGCCGAGACCGGGACGACGCCGCACCGCTGGATCGTGCAGCAGCGCGTGCTGCGTGCCCGCGAGCTGCTGGAGCAGACGGACCTCCCGGTCGACTCGGTGGCCACCCACAGCGGCTTCGGCTCGGCGGCACTGCTGCGCACGCACTTCCAGTCCGTGGTCGGCACCTCGCCCCAGCGCTACCGCCGGGAGTTCTCCGCGCGGTAGGCGGTTAGTCTCGGGTGCATGCGCATCGCGAGATTCACGACGGGTGAGGACCCGGTCTTCGGGCTGGTCGACGGGGCAGGGGAGAAGATCGCTGAGATCACCGGCGACCCGCTCTACACGAAGATCGAGCTGACCGGGGTGACACACCTCGTCGAGGACGTGCGGCTGCTCGCGCCGGTCATCCCGCGCAGCAAGGTCATCGGCATCGGCAAGAACTACGCCGACCACGCCAAGGAGATGGGTGGCGAGGCGCCGGCCGAGCCGCTGATGTTCCTCATCCCCAACACCGCGGTCGTGGGCCCCGGCGAGCCCGTGGTCATCCCCGACCTGACCACCGAGGTCCACTACGAGGGCGAGCTCGCGGTGGTGATCGGCCGGCTGTGCAAGGACATCGAGCCGCAGGAGGTCCCCAAGGTCGTCTTCGGCTACACCTGCGCCGACGACGTGACCGCGCGCGACCTGCAGCGTGGCGACGGCCAGTGGGCGCGCGCCAAGGGCATGGACACCTTCTGCCCGATCGGGCCCTGGATCGAGACCGACCTCGACCCTGCCGACCTGAGGCTGCGCACGCGCCGCGACGGCGAGGTCGTCCAGGACGGCACGACGGCTGACATGGTCCACGACGTCGCTGCCCTGGTCTCCCACGCCTCGAAGGCGTTCACCCTGCTGCCCGGTGACGTGATCCTCACCGGCACGCCGGCCGGGGTCGGCCCGGTCGAGGAGGGCCAGCGGGTCGAGGTCGAGATCGAGGGCATCGGCACCCTGTCCAACCCGTTCGTCCGCCGCTGAGGCGAGGTGTGGCGTGGGGCCGGCCCCGCGCCGTACCCCTCACCTGACCGGCTCACCCGTCGAGGGCGGGGGTGCGGCGCAACCACCACTCGGCGAACGCCACGTGCATGGTCAGCCCCAGCCAGAACGCCACACCGAAGGTGGCCCGCAGCGGCATCGTGCGGTCCTGCATACCCAACAGGCCGAGCTCGATCCCGGTGAACACCCCCACCCAGATGCGGATCGTGGCCACGCCCACCCCGACGGCGAACGCACGCACCATCCACCGGCGGTGCTGCGCCACGTGTCCGCCCCGGATGGCCAGGAAGGCCAGCACCAGGCACGCGACGAACCACGACCCGAACACCAGGGTTGCCGTCGTCTCGGCGCCGCCGCCCCAGGCGAAGACGATGCCGAGGACGACGGACAGCGCGCCCGACAGCAGGGCGCACCCGAGCAGCACCCGACCCAGCCGCCGGTGCAGGGTGTAGTGCCGGCTCCTGAAGCGGTGCGACAGCTGGAGCGGCGCCCCGAGCAGGTACACGACGCCCGGCACCATGTGCCCGTAGGCCAGCCACGGGTGCGCGACGTACTTCTCGGCGAGGTCGTCGTCCGGCACGGTGCCGTCGAGGACGTGGGGCGCGTCCGTGACGAGGCGTCGGACGAAGAACACCAGCACGATCGTCACCAGGACGCCGATCACGACCGCCACCGGCCGCGGCCGTCCCGTGCGCCCCTGCTGCGCCACCCCCGCCACGCTGGCAGTCTGGGCCGGTCCGCCCCGGAAAGCCACCCCCTGCGGTTCGCTCCCTAGAATCGGGTCCACCATGAGTGAGCAGACCCCCACCGCCCCCCGCCTGCGCGTCGCCCCGTCCCCGACCGGCGACCCCCACGTCGGCACCGCCTACATGTCCCTGTTCAACCTGGCGTTCGCGCGCCAGCAGGGTGGCAGGTTCGTGCTGCGCATCGAGGACACCGACCGCGCACGGTTCCGGGAGGACAGCGAGCGGCAGGTCTTCGACACGCTGCACTGGCTGGGGCTGCAGTGGGACGAGGGGCCGGACGTCGGTGGCGCCTACGCGCCGTACCGCCAGTCCGAGCGCCTCGACACCTACCGCCCGTACGTCGAGCGGCTCCTCGCCGAGGGCAAGGCGTACCACTGCTGGTGCTCCACCGAGCGGCTCGCCACGATGCGCGAGATCCAGCAGAAGTCCAAGCAGCCCACCGGGTACGACCGCCTCTGCCACGGCAAGACGCGCGAGGAGCGGGCGCAGCTGCCGGGGTTCTCCGAGACCCCCGTCGTGCGGATGCTCGTGCCCGAGGACGTACAGCTGCACTTCGAGGACCTCATCCGCGGCCGGGTCTCCGCGCCCCGCCCCGACGACCAGGTGATCCTCAAGGCCGACGGGTTCCCGACCTACCACCTTGCCGTCGTCGTCGACGACCACGAGATGGGCATCACCCACGTCGTGCGCGGCGAGGAGTGGATCTCCAGCACTCCCAAGCACATCCTGCTCTACCGCTGGCTCGGGCTGGAGCCGCCGAAGTGGGCGCACATGCCCCTGCTGCGCAACACCGACAAGTCCAAGATCTCCAAGCGCAAGAACCCCGCGGCACGGCTGACGTGGTTCCGCGAGGAGGGCTACCTCCCTGAGGCGCTGGTCAACTTCCTCGCTCTGCTGGCCTACCCGCCGAAGGAGGGGGAGAGCGGCGAGGACGTCGAGGTCTTCACCTTCGAGGAGTTCTCGGCCGACTTCGACTGGCGCAAGGTCAACCCCGTCGGACCGATCTTCGACCTCAAGAAGCTCGAGTGGCTCAACGGGGTGCACATCCGCCAGCTGCCCGTCGAGGAGCTCGCCTCGCGCCTGCTGCCCTACCTCGAGCGCGCGGGCGTCCTGCCGGCGGACCCCAGCCTCGGGCAGCTCGCGCGGCTGGCCAAGGTCACCGAGCTGATCCAGACCCGCATGGCCCTGCTGACCGAGGCCGCCGCCCTGGTCGGGCCCTTCTACGTCGGTGACGACGAGGTCGTCGTGGCCGACGACGCGCGGGCGCAGCTGAAGGACGACGCCGGCGCGGTGCTGACCGCGGCCGTCGAGGCCCTCACCGCCGTCGACGACTCGCGTGGCGGCGTCCTCGGCGACGAGAGTGCGTGGAACGCGGCGGCGATCGAGGCGGCCCTGCGATCGGCCATCGTCGAGGGCATGGGCATCAAGCCGAAGTTCGCGTTCGGCCCGTTGCGCACGGCGGTGTCGGGCCAGCGCATCAGCCCGCCGCTGTTCGAGTCGATGGAGATCCTGGGCAAGGCCTCGACCCTGGCGCGCCTGACCCGCCTGCGCGACGAGCTCGCGGCATGAGCCGGGTCGTCTCGTCGTCCATCGACGTCGACGCCCCGGCCGCGACCGTGTTCGCGATCCTGGCCGACCCGCGCCAGCACGCCCGCATCGACGGTTCCGGCTCGGTGCGCGACACCGTGTCAGGGCCGCAGCGGCTGGAGCGCGGGGCGACGTTCGGTGTCGACATGAAGCTGGCCGGGGTGCCCTACCGCATCAGCAACCAGGTCGTGGAGTTCGAGGAGGGCCGGCTCATCGCCTGGCGGCACTTCGGCGGCCACCGCTGGCGCTACGAGCTCGAGCCGACCGCCGAGGGCGGCACCCGCGTGACGGAGTCGTTCGACTACTCCATGTATGCCGCGCCGCAGCGACTGCTCATCGAGGCGCTCGGCTTCCCTGCGCGCAACCGTCGCGGCATCGAGCAGACGCTGGTCACGCTGAAGTCCGTCGCCGAGGCCGACGCCCGCACCGCTCGAGAAGGAGATCGCCGATGAGCCTGCGCAAGGGAAGCTCCGTCTCCTGGTCCTGGGGCCAGGGGACGGCCGAGGGGACCATCGCCGAGGTCCACCACGATAAGGTCACGAGGACCGTCAAGGGGTCCGAGATCACCCGCGACGGCAGTGATGACGACCCTGCCTACGTCATCGAGCAGGAGGACGGCACGACCGTCCTCAAGCTGCGCAGCGAGCTCCGCGAGTCCTGACCGCAGTGGCCGGCGGGAGCCGATTTGGGCAGGGTCCGGCCGACCGGTAGTATCGCTTCTCGGTTCACCCCCTGAAGGCCTTCGGGCGCGCGGGGCGTGATACCCCTTGGGGTATGGTGTAATTGGCAACACTACGGTTTCTGGTACCGTCATTCTAGGTTCGAGTCCTGGTACCCCAGCTCAGGCGCAAGTCCCTTGGGACACACGCCGATTCGGAGAAATCCCCAACCTTTCGGTAAGGTTCTCTCCGCTGCCCGGAGCCGCAAGGCGCCGGGCGACCAGCTAGGGCCCCGTTGTGTAGCGGCCTAGCACGCCGCCCTCTCAAGGCGGTAGCGCGGGTTCGAATCCCGTCGGGGCTACCAGTTCGCGAAGGCCCCCGCCCAGTAGGGCGGGGGCCTTCTATGTCTGCCCCGGCTCATCCGCGTCGGGCGCTGACCGACTCCTGCGCGAGCCGCCGCAGCGCGACGAGCACGGGGTCCACCATCACGGTGCCGACCACGACGGTGTGCATCGCTGCGGCCGGGCTCTCGGCGGCCAGCGCCACGTCGAGGTCCACCGCGGCGACGTCGGCCATCGCCGCGGCGTAGCGGCGCAGCGACCCGGTGGACAGCTCCACGCCGGCGGCGCGCGCCGCGGCCACCGCTGCGCTCAGCGCCCGCAGGGCCGGCGCCTCGGGCCACACCGGCCAGCCGAGGTCGTCCACCAGCGCGGCGACCTCGTCGCTGACCGGCCCCTGGTCGCCCGGCGTCGGCAGCGCGCAGTGGGCGACCCCCAGCAGCTCGTGGCGCGAGGGCGGGGGAGCGGCGAGGGCCGCGAGGATCGAGTGCACGCCGGCGATGCCCACCCCGCCGTGCTCGACGAGCGCACGCACGAGCCGCACCCGCTCGACGTGCTCGGCGCCGTACTCCGCGCGGGTGCGGCTCGTCGCCTCGCCGGGCATGAGCAGCCCTTCGCGCAGGTAGTACTTGAGGGTGTGCACGGGCACGCCGGTCGTCTCGGCGAGCTCGGAGATGCGCATCGGTTCCGCTCCTGGTCTTGACATCGGATAGTGCTACTGCCCAATATGGCAGAAGAGTCAATGGACAGCGGCACTATCCAAGGAGAACGTCATGGTCGAGCGCGTCACCCACGCCTACGAGGGCCCCCTGGCGGTCTTCCTCATCGGCCTGCGGGTCCACAAGCCGTGGCGGGTGGGCGTCGTCGGCTCCGCGGTGCGGGCGATGCCCAGGATGATCGTCGAGCTCGAGCGCAACAAGGCCGCCGCTGCCCGCGGCGAGGCCGAGTCGCTGGGCTACCTCGGGAGCCGGTCGACCGTGCACGGCCTCGGCACGACGATGATCCAGTGGTGGCGCAGCGTCGACGACATCTACGCCTACGCCAACGCGACCCCGCTCGAGCACCGGCCGGCATGGCTGGCCTTCTACCGCGCCGCCGGCACCGATCCGTCGGCCGTGACGATCTGGCACGAGACGTATGCCGTGTCGTCGGCGGAGAGCATCTACGCCGGGCCCGCGCCGTTCGGGCTCGCAGCGATCGCGGGCACGGTCCCCGTGGGTCGCCGTGGCGAGACGGCCCGCGAGCGGATCGCAGCCCCCGGGCGGTAGGGGAGCCCTCAGGCGTGGTTCTGCTGCTGCTGCTGGGCGTGGTGGCGGGCGAGGACCTCGGTGAGCTTGTTGGCGCCGGCGATGACCGTGGCCGCGTGCAGGCGTCCCGGCTGGCGGGACAGGCGCTCGATGGGACCCGAGATGGAGACGGCAGCCACGACGCGGCCCGAGGGCCCCCGCACCGGCGCCGAGACCGAGGCGACCCCGGCCTCGCGCTCGCCGACGCTCTGGGCCCAGCCGCGGCGACGGACGCCCGAGAGGGTCGTGGCCGTGAACTTGGCCCCGTGGAGCCCGCGGTGCAGCCGGTCCGGCTCCTCCCAGGCGAGGAGCACCTGGGCGGCGGAGCCGGCGAGCATCGACAGCGTGGCGCCGATCGGGATGGAGTCGCGCAGGCCGACCGGGCGCTCGGCGGCGGAGACGCAGATGCGGTGGTCGCCCTGGCGGCGGAAGAGCTGGGCGCTCTCGTTGGTGTGGTCGCGCAGGGCCCCGAGGACGGGGCCTGCGGCGGCGAGCAGCCGGTCCTCGCCCGCGGCGGCAGCGAGCTCGGCGAGGCGCGGCCCCAGCACGAAGCGGCCCTGCAGGTCGCGGGTGACGAGCCGGTGGTGCTCGAGGGCGACGGCCAGCCGGTGGGCCGTCGGGCGGGCGAGACCGGTGGCGGTCACCAGCTGCGCAAGGGTCGACGGCCCGGCCTCGAGGGCGCCCAGGACGATGGCCGCCTTGTCGAGAACGCCGACTCCACTCGTGTTGTCCATGGGATGATATTGCCGTCTCATCGGATGAGACGCAAATCCGTGGGCGTGTCGTGCGTGCCAACCTCGGAGAACCGCGCGGCGTGGCGCCCCCAGGCGCACGCGCGCGTGCAGCACGCAGGACGCGACGGAGGAGTGGGAGACGTGTCAGGAACTTTGGCCGAGAAGGTGTGGGACGCCCACGTGGTGCGTCGGGCGGAGGGTGAGCCCGACCTGCTCTACATCGACCTCCACCTCGTCCACGAGGTCACCTCGCCCCAGGCCTTCGACGGCCTGCGGCTCGCGGGGCGCCCGGTGCGCCGGCCCGACCTGACCCTCGCCACTGAGGACCACAACGTCCCGACGACCCCCGGACCCATCACCGACCTGGTCAGCAGGACCCAGGTGGAGACCCTGCGCCGCAACTGCGAGGAGTTCGGGGTCCGCCTGTTCCCGATGGGTGACGCCGAGCAGGGGATCGTGCACGTGGTCGGGCCCCAGCGCGGCCTGACCCAGCCGGGCATGACCATCGTCTGCGGGGACAGCCACACCTCGACCCACGGGGCGTTCGGCGCGCTGGCGTTCGGCATCGGCACCTCCGAGGTCGAGCACGTCCTGGCCACGCAGACGCTGCCGCTCAAGCCCTTCCGCACCATGGCCATCAACGTCGAGGGCGAGCTCCAGCCGGGCGTGACCGCCAAGGACATCGTCCTCGCCGTGATCGCCAAGATCGGCACCGGCGGGGGACAGGGCTATGTCCTGGAGTTCCGAGGCAGCGCCATCCGCGCGCTGTCCATGGAGGCCCGCATGACGGTGTGCAACATGTCGATCGAGGCAGGTGCGCGCGCGGGCATGATCGCCCCCGACCAGACGACCTTCGACTACCTGCAGGGCCGCGACCACGCCCCGACCGGCGCCGACTGGGACGCCGCCGTCGCCGAGTGGTCGCAGCTGCGCAGCGACGACGACGCGGTGTTCGACGCCGAGGTCCACCTCGACGCCGACGCCCTGACGCCGTTCGTCACCTGGGGCACCAACCCCGGTCAGGGCCTGCCGCTGAGCGCCGCCGTCCCCGACCCCGAGACGATGGGCGACGACAACGAGAAGGCCGCCGCTCGCCACGCCCTCGAGTACATGGGACTCACGGCCGGCACGCCGCTGCGCGAGATCAAGGTCGACACGGTCTTCGTCGGCTCCTGCACCAACGGCCGCATCGAGGACCTGCGCGCCGCCGCCGAGGTGGTCAAGGGCCGGCGGGTGGCCGACGGCGTACGGATGCTCGTCGTCCCCGGCTCGGCCCGCGTGCGGGTCCAGGCCGAGCAGGAGGGGCTGGACCGGGTCTTCACCGCGGCCGGCGCCGAGTGGCGCCTGCCCGGGTGCTCCATGTGCCTCGGCATGAACCCCGACCAGCTCGCGCCTGGGGAGCGCAGCGCCTCCACCTCCAACCGCAACTTCGAGGGCCGGCAGGGCAAGGGCGGTCGGACCCACCTGGTCAGCCCGCTGGTCGCCGCCGCCACCGCCGTGCGCGGCACGCTGTCCAGCCCCGCCGACCTCGTCGAGGTCGGTGCCACCGCAGGTGCCCCGGGCGCCTCGAGCGAGGGGAGCAAGTGATGGAGGCCTTCACCACCCACACCGGGATCGGCGTGCCGCTGCGGCGCAGCAACGTCGACACCGACCAGATCATCCCCGCGGTCTACCTCAAGCGGGTCACTCGCACCGGTTTCGAGGACGGCCTCTTCGCTGCCTGGCGGCGCGACGAGACGTTCATCCTCAACAACCCTGCGTACTCCGCCGGGTCGGTGCTCGTGGCCGGCCCCGACTTCGGGACGGGCTCGTCGCGCGAGCACGCGGTCTGGGCCCTGATGAACTACGGCTTCCGGGTCGTGCTGTCATCCCGGTTCGCCGACATCTTCCGGGGGAACAGCGGCAAACAGGGCCTCCTGACCGCGCAGCTGGCCCAGGACGACATCGAGCTCATCTGGAAGTACCTCGAGAACGAGCCGGGCGCCTCGGTGACCGTCGACCTCGTGTCCCGGAGCGTCACAGCGGGCGACATCGTGGCCCCCTTCGAGGTTGACGACTACACCCGGTGGCGCCTCCTCGAGGGCCTCGACGACATCAGCCTGACGCTCCGTCACGAGCAGGACGTGACCGACTTCGAGGCTCGTCGACCCTCCTGGAAGCCGTCGACCAAGGCGGGCTGAGGTCCGGCGCGCCGACACGGCGACGAAAACCTTTGGCGGACCGGCTGGTTCGCCGTCGCAGGGCCCGGGCGGGGTGTGCCCGGGCCCTCTCGGCGTCGCGGTACGGTGTCGCCGACTCCACTTGGGTGGGCGAATTGCGTTGCCTCGCAACGCAACTGCATGGCCGTCTGGTCTGGCGCGAGGCACATCCCTCCAACGGTGCGCGACGCGCCTACTGAGCCTCGCGGAGTACTCCCGAGCGCCTGAATCCGTTGCGACACAATGGATCAGCTGGTCCGGATGGTGGACGGGGCCCCCGTTGCGCCCTAACGTCAGACTCAAGTCGGGCACAGGCTCGGCCGCCCACCGCGTCGGACCCAGGGGTCCGGCACCACCAACCCTGTGGAGGGGAAGCCGTGAACAAGGCAGAACTGATCAAGGAGCTCGAGTCGCGACTCGGCAGCCGCAAGGCTGCCAGCGAGGCGCTGACCGCCGTCGTCGACGTGGTCATCCGTGAGGTCGCCAAGGGCGGCAGCGTGGCCATCACCGGCTTCGGCACCTTCGAGCAGGCCGCTCGGGCCGCCCGCACGGGCCGCAACCCCCGCACCGGCGCCGCCGTGAAGATCAAGAAGACCGTCGTCCCCAAGTTCCGCGCGGGCTCGGCGTTCAAGGATGTCGTGAAGAACCCCCGCTCGCTGCCCAAGACGGCGGTGGCGGGTGCTCGTGCCGCAGCCGGCACGGCCAAGACGACGACGGCGAAGTCGGCCACCGCCGCGAAGAAGACGGCCACGAAGGCCGCCCCCGCGAAGAAGGCAGCCACCAAGGCAGCCACCACCAAGTCAGCCGCCGCGAAGTCGACGACCGCCAGGAAGACGACCGCCACCAAGGCGGCGCCGGCCAAGAAGGCCACCGCCACCAAGGCGACCACGACCAAGGCCGCCGCCCGGAAGACGACCGCGACCAAGGCGACCACCGCCAAGGCCACCACCGCCAAGGCCGCGACCACCCGGAAGTCGACCGCCACGAAGGCGGCCCCGGCCAAGAAGACCACGCCCGCCAAGAAGACGACGGCCACCAAGGCCGCCACGAAGGCCACAACCACCCGGAAGACGACCGCCACGAAGGCGGCGCCGGCCAAGAAGGCGGCCCCGGCCAAGAAGGCGACGGCCACGAAGGCGGCTCCCGCCAAGAAGGCCGCGACCAAGCGCACGGCCAAGCGCGCCTGACCCGGCGCACGCCCGTGGGGCCGGCACCCCCCTCGGGGTGTCGGCCTCTTCGGCTCTTTGGGATGCTTGCGCCATGGCAGACATCCTCACCGTGAACGGTGGCTCACCGCTGGTCGGAGACCTCGAGGTCCGCGGGGCCAAGAACCTGGTCTCGAAGGCCATGGTGGCGGCCCTGCTGGCCGAGGGACCCTGCCGACTGCGCAACGTCCCGGAGATCTCGGACGTCAAGATCGTCTCGGGTCTGCTCGAGCTCCACGGCGTCAAGATCGACTCCACCGACCGCGACGGCGAGCTGCTGCTCGACCCGACCAACGTCGAGCAGGCGCACGTCGCCGACATCGACGCCCACGCCGGCTCGTCCCGGGTCCCCGTGCTCCTGTGCGGCCCCCTCCTGCACCGCCTCGGTGAGGCCTTCATCCCCGACCTCGGCGGCTGCCGCATCGGTGAGCGACCGATCAACTACCACCTCGACGTGCTGCGCCAGTTCGGCGCCGACGTCCAGAAGCGTCCCGAGGGACTGCGCCTCACCGCGCCGGAGGGCCTCAAGGGCACCCGTATCCAGCTGCCCTACCCCAGCGTCGGCGCCACCGAGCAGGTCCTCCTGACGGCGGTCCGCGCCCAGGGCGTGACCGAGCTGCGCAACGCCGCCGTCGAGCCCGAGATCCTCGACCTCATCGCCGTCCTGCAGAAGATGGGGGCGATCATCAGCGTCGAGACCGACCGCGTCATCAAGATCGAGGGCGTGGACCGCCTCGGCGGCTACGACCACCGGGCCATCCCGGACCGCATCGAGGCCGGCTCCTGGGCCTGCGCCGCGCTCGCGACCCGGGGCGACGTCTACGTCCGCGGGGCCCAGCAGCTCGCGATGATGCCGTTCCTCAACGTGTTCCGGAAGATCGGCGGCGACTTCGACGTCGACGACGAGGGCATCCGGTTCTGGCACGCCGGGGGCACCCTCAACTCCCTGGTCCTCGAGACCGACGTCCACCCGGGCTTCATGACCGACTGGCAGCAGCCGCTCGTCGTCGCCCTGACCCAGACCACGGGCCTGTCGATCGTCCACGAGACGGTCTACGAGAACCGTCTGGGGTTCACCGAGGCGCTGGGGGAGATGGGCGCCGTCGTTCAGCTCTACCGTGAGTGCCTCGGCGGCTCGCCCTGCCGGTTCGGGCGGGCGAACTTCCGGCACAGCGCCGTCATCTCCGGCCCGACCCCGCTGCGGGGCGCCGAGATCACCGTGCCCGACCTGCGCGGTGGCTTCAGCTACCTCATCGCGGCCCTCGCCGCGGAGGGGCAGTCCAAGGTGCACGGCATCGAGCTCATCTACCGCGGCTACGAGCGGTTCTCCGAGAAGCTCGACGCGCTGGGCGCCGACTACCAGGTCGGCTGACCGGGGCGGCTGACCAGGGCGGACGACTCTCCGACGGGACAGGAGGCGGGCTTCCCGACCGGTCGGACGGCGTCAGCCGATGGGCTGGTCGTCGCCGATGCCGACGATCCACAACCGCTCGACGGCCGTGCCGCCGGCGTCGAGGTCGAGGCTGAGCCGCTGACCGGCGCGCAGGTGGCGCAGGGCGCTCGCGCCGAACACCTCGGCCGTGAAGGGCACCTCGCGACCGTCGTCCAGCAGCACCGAGCCCGCACCGGAGTGCTCGTCGAAGGTGTGCACGCTGCCCTGCATGCCCGGCAGCGTAGCCCGCAGCCGCAGGACCCGGTCGAGCCCCGGTGGGCTACCGAGCCGGGTCGCCCGCGAGCTCGAGCACCGCGGAGGTCAGGGGGCCCAGGCCCAGCCGCGCAGCTGCGGCGAGGTCCACGTCCTCGTCGACGTCGGTGCGCAGGCGCGGCAGGTCGACGTCGAGCCTGGTGTGACCGGCCTGCTCGTGCGCACGCGCCGAACCGGGCCCGAACCTCGGCACCAGTGCGCCGGCCTCGCGAGCCGTGAGCAGGACCGTCCCGTCGCCCGAGGCGTCGGGCACGACGGCGAACCGGTGGTCGGTCGCGGCGACGAGGGCTGCCACCAGGTCCTGCGGCTGCAGGGCAGGCAGGTCACCGAGCAGGGCCGCCACCGGTGCACCCGGCGACGTCGACACGACGTGGTCCCGGCCGGCCCCGACGGCGGCGTTCAGCCCGCGCCCCGGGTCGGCGACGAGCGCCGTGCCGAGCCGGGTCGCCACCGCGACCACGCGGGGGTCCGACGTGACGACCACGACCTGCGACGCCGGGAGCGCAAGACAGCAGGCGGTGAGGCAGTCGCCGGCCAGGGCCAGGGCGAGGTCCTCGCGGGCCACGCCCGCGGGCGGGTGCAGGCGTGACTTGGCCCCCGTGCCACCCTTGACGGGCACCACGAGGTGCCAGGGCAGACCGGCTGGTCCGGGGCTCGCAGAGGTCATCGACCCGATCGTCGCAGTGGTGGCGCGGTCGCTCGACACCGACCCCCTGAGCCGCGAGGATGCACACTCGACCCGTCGCCCCCGACCTGACCACGGAGACCCCACGTGACCGCCAGCGGCACACGCACCCTGCCCTTCGCCTACCGCCTCGCGGTGGCGATCGTGCGTCCCCTGATGCTGCTGCTGACCAAGCGGACCTGGCGTGGGACCGAGAACCTCCCGACGTCCGGTGGGTTCATCGTCTGTCCCAACCACCTGTCCTACGCCGACCCGTTCACGTTCGCGCACTTCCTCTACGACAGCGGGCACCCGCCCTACTTCCTGGGCAAGGAGGCGGTCTTCCGGATCCCCGTCGCGGGCGCGATCCTGCGCGGGGCGCAGCAGATCCCGGTCTACCGCAACACCGGTCGTGCGGCGGACGCCTTCCGCGCGGCGGTCGCGGCGGTCAACGAGGGCAAGTGCGTCGGGGTCTACCCCGAGGGCACACTCACGCGGGACCCCGAGCTGTGGCCGATGGTCGGCAAGACCGGCGCCGCGCGCATCGCCCTGACCACCCGCTGCCCCGTCATCCCGGTGGCGCAGTGGGGACCCCAGGAGATGCTCGCGCCGTACTCGAAGAAGCCGAAGCTGTTCCCCCGCACGCGGGTCGTCATGTCCGCCGGTCCGGCCGTCGACCTGAGCGACCTCTACGACCAGCCGGTCACCGGTGCCCTGCTTCGACAGGCGACCGACCGCATCGTCGACGCGATCACGGTGCAGCTGGAGGCGATCCGCGGTGAGAAGGCCCCGCTGGAGCGCTTCGACTCGCGCAAGCACGGGCTGCCGGAGACGGGCAACTTCCACCGGCGCAAGGGTGGCGGCCAGTGACCAGGGCTGCAGTCTTCGGGACCGGCAGCTGGGGCACCGCGTACGCCGCCGTGCTCGCCGACGGTGGCACGCCCGTGACGATGTGGGGCCGTCGCCAGGCGATGGTCGACCAGGTCAACGCCGGCTGCAACGAGGACTACCTGCCGGGTATCGCGCTGCCGCCCGGGATCAGGGCCACTGCCGACCCGGCCCAGGCGGCCGCAGGTGCCGACATCGTCGTCCTCGCGGTGCCCTCGCAGACCCTGCGCGCCAACCTTGCCGAGTGGGCGCACGTCCTGCCCCGTGAGGCCGCGGTCGTCTCCCTGATGAAGGGCGTCGAGCTCGGCACCACCAAGCGGATGAGCGAGGTCATCGCCGAGGCCGGGGGCGTGCAGCCGGGTCGCATCGTCGTGGTCTCGGGACCCAACCTGGCCAAGGAGATCGCGCAGAAGCAGCCCGCTGCCAGCGTCGTGGCGTGCGTCGACGAGCGCGTCGCCGAGATGGTCGCCGAGGCATCCAACCCGCCCTACTTCCGCCCCTACACCTCCAGCGACGTGATCGGCGTCGAGCTCGGTGGAGCGGTCAAGAACGTCATCGCCCTCGCGGTCGGCATGGCCGAGGGCCTGGGCATGGGCGACAACTCCAAGGCGTCGATCATCACCCGCGGCCTGGCCGAGACCTCGCGCCTCGGCATGAAGCTCGGGGCCGACCCCGTGACCTTCTCGGGGCTCGCGGGCGTCGGCGACCTGATCGCCACCTGCATGTCGCCCCTGTCACGCAACCGCACCTTCGGCGTCAACCTCGGCAAGGGGATGAGCGTCGAGGAGGTCGTTGCCGTGACCCGGCAGACGGCCGAGGGCGTGAAGTCGTGCGAGTCGATCCTGCAGCTCGCCCACGACCACGGGGTGTCGGTCCCGATCATCGAGCAGGTGGCAGCCGTGGTGCACGACGGCCGCAGCCCGCAGGAGGTCGTGGGCGCGCTCATGCTGCGCGCGCTGAAGAACGAGGCCGAGTAGCCCAGACCCGAGAGCCGTCGGCTCCGTTCCCTCGCTCGCGTTCTGTCAGCCGCGGAGGGCCTGGTCGAGGTCGCGCCAGAGGTCCTCGACGTCCTCGATGCCGACCGACAGCCGCAGCAGGTTCTCCGGCACGGTCCGCGGTTCCGCCGGGTGCCGGCGGCGCCGCTCGATCTGGGACTCCACCCCACCGAGGCTCGTCGCGTGGGTCCAGAGCTCCGTCGCGGCGGCGACGCGCTCCGCGCCCTCGGCTCCACCGGGTACCTCCACCGCGATGATCGCCCCGAACCCGGGGTAGCGGGCCGTCTCGACGCCGGGGTGGCTCTCGAGGCGGCCGGCGAGCTCGCGGGCGTTGGCCGTTGCGCGCTCGAGGCGCACGTGCAGCGTCCGCAGGCCGCGCAGGGCCAGCCACGTCTCCATCGGGCCGGCGATCGCGCCGCCCAGCAGGCGGGCCGTCGCCAGCCGGGCCCGGAGCTCGCGTCCGGCCTCGGTCGCGCCCGTGACCAGGGCGCCGAGGATGACGTCGCTGTGGCCGGAGAGGTACTTGGTCACCGAGTGGAGGACGACGTCGACGCCGTCCTCCAGGGGCCTCTGCACCAGGGGCGTCGCGAACGTGTTGTCGCACACCGTGACCGCGCCCGCCTCACGGGCCATGGCCGCCAGGGCGCGCAGGTCCGACACCTCGAGCATCGGGTTGGTCGGCGACTCCAGCCACAGCATGGCCGCGCCCTCGAGCGCGGTCCGCACCGCCGCCTGGTCGGTGGGGTCGACGCGCCGCACGACCGCGGCGCCGGCGCCGGCCAGCTGGTCGAGCAGGGCGGTGGTCCCGTTGTAGGCGTGGTGGGGGACCACGACCGCGCCACCGTGGGGGAGCAGCGACACCGCCGCCGAGACCGCGGCCATGCCCGAGGCGAAGACCAGCGCGTCACCACCCTCGAGGGACCCCAGCGCCTCCTCGAACGCGGTCCACGTCGGGTTGCCGCCGCGCGCGTAGTTGACCGGGCCGTCGGCGATGTAGGTCGACGACAGCTCGAGCGGCGCGTTGACGCCGGCACCGGGGGTGCGCGGCTGGCGGCCGAGGGCGACGACGCGGGAGGCGGGGGAGAGGTGCTCGTGGGTCACCCGGCCAGCGTAGGCGGCGTGCTCCGCGAGCCGTGTCCGTGCCCGGCCGGTGGGCCGGATACGCTCGTCCGCGATGACCACCGACCAGCCCGCAGCCCGTAAGCCCCGAGTTGCCGTCGTCTTCGGCGGACGTTCCTCCGAGCACGCGGTCTCCTGCGCCACCGCAGCTGGGGTGATGCGGGCCATCGATCGCGACGCCTACGACGTCGTGCCGATCGGCATCTCCCGCGACGGGCACTGGGTGCTCACCGACGGCGACCCCGACCGCCTCGAGCTGACCTCGACGCGCACCCCCGAGGTCGCGGCCGACGGAGCGGGCGTGGTCATCCCGCTGGCCACCACCGACCGCACCCTGGTGACCCTCGAGCCGCGTGAGGTGCCGAGGTCGCTGGGTGAGGTCGACGTCGTCTTCCCGCTGCTGCACGGGCCGTTCGGTGAGGACGGCACCATCCAGGGACTGTTCGAGATGGCCGACATCCGTTACGTCGGCTCAGGGGTGTTCGCCTCCGCGGCCGGCATGGACAAGCACCACATGAAGGTGATCTTCGCCGGCGCCGGCCTGCCCGTCGGGCCGTACGTCGTCATCACCGACGCACAGTGGCAGCGCGACAAGGCCGCGGCCATGGACGCCGTCGGGGCGCTGACCTTTCCCGTGTTCGTCAAGCCCGCCCGGGCAGGCTCCAGCATGGGCATCTCCAAGGTGTCGACCCCGGAGGCCCTCGAGGGGGCGATCGAGCTCGCGCGCACGCACGACCTCAAGGTCGTCGTCGAGCAGGGCATCGTCGGCCGGGAGATCGAGTGCGCAGTGCTCCAGGGCCGCGGCACCGACGAGCCGCGGGTGTCGCACGTCGGCGAGATCGAGGTGACGGCCGGCGGCGGCCACGAGTTCTACGACTTCGAGGCCAAGTACCTCGACGACGGGGCGGTGCTCTCGTGCCCTGCAGCGGTCCCGGACCACGTCGCGGCCGAGGTGCAGCGGCTCGCGCGCGCGGCGTTCGAGGCGCTCGGGTGCGAGGGACTCGCGCGGGTCGACTGCTTCTACACCGACAGCGGTGAGGTCGTCGTCAACGAGATCAACACGATGCCCGGGTTCACCCCGCACTCGATGTACCCGCAGATGTGGGAGGCGACCGGGCTCTCCTACCCCGACCTCATCGACGAGCTCCTCCAGCTCGCCCTCACGCGCCCCGTCGGTCTTCGATAGGTCCCGACCTCCGGGCCGCCGGGCTCCCGACACACCCCGACTTGTTGCCAGCTCGTCGTCACGGGCGGGCCGCGAAAGGCCCTTCGTGACCATCAGCTGGCAACAAGAGGGGGATGGGCGGCGGGGGGCGGGGACTGGGGTCGTCAGCTGCAGGTGCGGCCGGTGGCGGGGAGGGACTTGGCGGCGGGGCCGAGGGCGGGGAGCAGGAGGGGCGCGGGGTCGTAGGCGTGGGGGACCAGGACCTCGATCGCGGGGTCGCGGCCGAACGTCGTGAACCGGACGCCGTCGCTCAGGGGCTCGGCGACCCAGTCGACGCCGTCGACGTCGAGGCACTGGTCGGGAGTGGGGCCGAGGGGTGGCCAGCCGCAGGTGGCGATGATGGCGGGGTCGCCCCAGACGCGGATGTCGCGGGGGTCGCCGCGCTCGGCGACGAACGCGTCGGAAGCGGCCTGCCCACCGACGGTGGAGGGCATGAGCGGCATGGCGACCTCGCAGTCGGCGCGGTGCGGCGGGGCCGCGACCTCCACGCCGTGGTGCCGTACGGCATACAGCACTCCGCCGGCCACCCCGAGGAGGAGGAGGCCGGCGGCTGCGACGATCAGGCGACGCCGACGGGCGGCGCGGTGCACCTCAGACGTGGACGACGGTGCAGGTCAGGGTGCGGGTGATCCCCGGGACGTCCTGGATCTTGGCGATCACGAGCTTGCCCAGCTCGTCGACCGTGTTGGCCTCGACGCGGGCGATGACGTCGTAGGGGCCGGTGACGTCCTCGGCCAGCACCACCCCGGCAATGCCGGCGATGGCCTCCGCGACGGACGCCGCCTTGCCGACCTCGGTCTGGATCAGGATGTAGGCCTGGACCACCACTGAGCACCTCACGTCTGTCGAAGATGGAACATGTCTTGTCCGGTCGGCCGGGACTTCGGCCTGCCGGGAGAACCCGACCGCGGCGCAGCGCCACGGCCTTGCCAGACGCTACCGTGCCGGTGTCCCGGCCGTCTCCCCCGGGCCGTCACGAGGAGGTCAAGTCATGGTCACGGGCCCGCGCACGCTGGCACAGGTGTCGGAGGGGGCCCTGCTGGCCGAGATCTTCCCGTACTTCGCCGCCCACGACGGCCTGCTCATCGGGCCGGGCGACGACGCTGCCGTCATCGCGACGAGCGGCTCGGTGGTGGCCACCACCGACGCGATGGTGCGCGGCCGGGACTGGGTCGACGAGTGGTCCACGGCCGCCGACGTGGCCACCAAGGCGTTCACGCAGAACGTCGCGGACGTCGCCGCCATGGGGGCCGTCCCGACCTCGCTGCTCGTGACGCTCGTGGCCGACCCGCAGACGCCCGTGCAGTGGGCCGTCGACTTCGCCCGCACGCTGGGGCGGCTGGCGCAGCAGTCGTCGGTCGCGGTGGCCGGGGGAGACCTGTCGTCCGCACCCACCGGCACGCTGATGATCTCGATCGCTGCGCTGGGCGACCTGGGCGGCCGGGCGCCGGTGCTGCGCAGCGGAGCCCGGCCCGGCGACACGGTCGCGGTCTGTGGCACCCTCGGCCGCTCTGCCGCTGGTCTTGCCCTGCTACAGGCCGGTGCGGCAGCGCTCACCGAGGCTGACGGGGTGGGCGCCGAGTGCGTGGCCCACCACCTGCGGCCGACCGCTCCCGTGGAGGCGGGCCCGCGCGCCGCGGCCGCCGGAGCCACGGCGATGCTCGACCTGTCCGACGGGCTGCTGCGCGACGGCGACCGCATCGCCCGGGCCAGCGGGGTACGGCTCGCGCTGGACTCGGCGCTGCTGCGACCGGACACCGAGGTCCTCGAGCCGGTCGTCGGTGGCGCGGAGCCGGCGCTCGAGTGCGTGCTGGCGGGTGGGGAGGAGCACAGCCTGCTCGCGACGTTCGCCGGTGAGCTGCCTACCGGGTGGCGGCCGCTGGGCCGCGTCGAGGAGGGGGAGGGCGTCACCCTCGACGGCGTGCCCCAGGCACCGCGCGGCTGGGACCACTTCGCCGGCTGACGCGCAAAGCCCGCCCTCTGCCCCCCGCCCCCCTTCGCATTTGGGGGCAGCAGGGTGAACCACTGCTCACCCTCATGCCCCCAAATGTCAGGAGAGGGCGGGGAGGGGACGGGGAGAGGGCGGGGAGAGGGCGGGGAGGGGACTGGGTATGGCGCGGCGTCGGCGCCGTACCCGGGAACGACGAAGCCGACCGTCCCGCGAGGGGAGGTCGGCTTCGTTCAGTGCCGGTGGGGCAGGGTCAGCGCTTGACCTTGCCGGCCTTGAGGCACGAGGTGCAGACGTTGAGACGCTTCGGGGTCACACCTGCGTCGCCCACCAGCGCCTTGACGCGCTGGATGTTGGGGTTCCAACGACGCTTGGTGCGGCGGTGCGAGTGCGAGATGTTGTGACCGAAGCTCGGTCCCTTGCCGCAGACGTCGCAGTTGGCAGCCACGGGTGTTCTCCTGAATTCGATGTGACAAGACTTGGATCCCCGCAGTGGTCCGGGCGCGGGCACAGGCCAGCACCAACACGGTCCACGGGAACCGGTCAAGAGTAGCCGAGGAGGGGTGCTGCGACCAAAACGGGTCCGCTGACGTCGGTGGGCACTAGCCTGCCACCGTGCTCGAAGCCCTCTCCGCCGTGGATGCACGGCGGTGGGCCGTGCTCACCCGGGCGGCGTTCGCCGCGCGCAGGGCGGAGATCGATGCGCTCAACGTCTTCCCCGTGCCCGACGGCGACACCGGCACCAACCTCTACCTCACCCTCGACGCGGCGCTCGACTCCGTCCGGACCGAGCACGAGGCCGCCGGCATCCTCGGCACCGCGACGCTGGAGCAGGAGTGCACGGCGCTCTCGCGCGCGATGCTGCTGACGGCGCGGGGCAACTCGGGCGTCATCCTCAGCCAGCTCGTCCGGGGGTTCGCCGAGGCGATCGCCGACAGCGGCCTGCCGGAGGTGGGTGCCGAGGTCGTCGCCGACGGGCTTGCGCGGGCGAGCCGCCGTGCCTACGCGAGCGTCACCCGGCCCGAGGAGGGCACCATCCTGACGGTGGCGAAGGCTGCCGCCGGCGCCGGTGGGTCCGCCGTGTGCCGGGGCCTGGCCGCCGTGGTGGAGGCGGCCCTCGACGCCGCGACCGACGCGCTGCGTGCGACCACCGAGCAGCTGCCGGCCCTCACCCGGGCCGGTGTGGTCGACGCCGGCGCCGCCGGGTACCTCCTGCTGCTCGAGGCGCTCGCGCGGGTGGTGCACCAGGACGGGGCCCACGTGGGCGAGCGCATGGAGCCGTTCGCCGAGGACCCCTCCATGCGCCGCCGCGAGGGCTGGAGCAGCCACGGTGGGGTCGTCGAGCCCACCGGGCACCACGGCGGGCCACCCGCCAGCCTGGCCGACGGGACCGACGGCGGGCCCGGGTACGAGGTGATGTACCTGCTGCGCGACAGCGACGAGGAGCGCGCGGCCACGCTGCGTACGGTGCTCGACGGGCTGGGGGACTCGCTCCTGGTCGTGGGCGGCCCGGACCTGTGGAACGTCCACGTGCACGTGGACGACGTCGGCGCCGCCATCGAGGCGGGGCTCGACGCCGGCCGCCCCTACCGCGTCCGCGTGACCCACTTCGCCGACCAGGCGTCGCACCGCCAGCCCTCGAGCGGGGTCGGGGTCGTCGCCTGCGCCGCGGGCCCGGGCCTGGCCGCGGTGTTCGAGGAGGCCGGCGCGGTCGTGGTCACCAGCGGGCCGGGTCAGCGCGCCTCGGCCGGCCAGCTGCTCGACGCCATCCGCGCGTGTCACACGCTCTCGGTGATCCTGCTGCCCAACGACCGCGACACCGAGCTCGCGGCCCAGGCCGCGGCCAGCGCCGCCGAACAGGACGGGCTCGACGTCCACCTCGTGCGCTCGCGGACCGCGGTGCAGGGACTGGCCGCGTTCGCGGTGTTCGACGCCTCGGCAGGGGTCGCCCGCAACGCCGCGGAGATGAGCCACGCCGCGGCCGCCACGCGGCACGGGGCCGTCGCGGTCGCGAGCAAGCAGGCCCTCACCAGTGCCGGGCCCTGCGAGGCGGGGGACGTCCTCGGCGCCGTCGGGGGAGACGTGGTCGTCGTGGGCACCGACCTCGCCGAGGTGGCTCTCGAGGTGGTCGCGCGCCTGCTGTCCAGCGGTGGCGAGCTCGTCACCGTCATCGGCGGCGAGCAGGCGCCCGACGGGCTCGTCGCCGACCTCGGCCAGCGGGTCGAGCGCCACCACCGCGACGTGACCGTCACCCTCATCGACGGCGGCCAGCCGCACTATCCCCTCCTGCTGGGAGTCGAGTAGGCGTGGTCGACGAGGGCACCAAGCTCGACAAGCTCCTGGGGGCGCGCACCGCCGGCACCCTGGCCAAGCACCGCGACCTGCACACCGTGGGCGACCTGCTGGAGTTCTGGCCGCGGCGCTACCTCGAGCACACCTCCGACCTGTCCGACCTGCACGTCGGCAAGTACGTCGTCGCCGTGGCGGAGGTGAAGACGGCCGTCACCCGGCGCATGCAGAAGCGTCGCGGGGAGATGCTCAACGTCACCATCACCGACGGTCGCAACGACGTCGACCTCGCGTTCTTCAAGGCGTGGGGGCACAAGGACGCGCTCGTCCCCGGCGTGCGCGCGGTCTTCGCCGGTGAGGTCGGGATGTACCGCGGCCGCTGGCAGCTGACCCACCCCGCCTACCAGGTCGTCGAGGGCGGTCTCGGCGCTGCGGCGACCGAGCGCGGGCCGATCCCCGTCTACCTCCAGGTGAAGGGTTTGCAGAACTGGTCCGTCGCCGAGTGCGTCCGCATCGTCCTCGACCAGCTCGAGGACGTGCCCGAGCCGATCCCCGCCACCCTGCGCTCGCGACACGGGCTGCCGGGGCGGCTCCAGGCGCTGCGCGGGATCCACGTCCCTGCGGCATACCCCGAGGTGCAGCGGGCCAGGCACCGCCTGCGCTACGAGGAGGCCCTGGTCTTCCAGGTGCTGCTGGCCCGGCAGCGTGCCCGGCGCGCGGCCGACCGCACGACCGGTCGCACGCCGCGGGAGGGCGGGCTGCTCGCGGCGTTCGACGCCCGGCTGCCGTTCGAGCTCACGGCCGGGCAGCGCGAGGTCGGTGAGACGCTCGCCCGGGAGATGGCCCAGGACGTGCCCATGAACCGCCTGCTGCAGGGTGAGGTCGGCTCGGGCAAGACGGTCATCGCGCTGCGGGCCATGCTGGCCGCCGTCGACTCGGGTGGGCAGGCGGCGCTGCTCGCGCCCACCGAGGTCCTCGCGGCCCAGCACCACCGCTCGATCACCACGATGCTCGGCGACCTCGCGGAGGGCGGGATGCTCGGCGGCAGCGCCATCGGCACCCGCGTGGCCCTGCTCACCGGCAGCCAGTCCACCGCGGCCCGCCGCGAGAACCTCCTCGCTGCCGCGAGCGGCGACGCGGGAATCGTGATCGGCACCCATGCCCTCATCCAGGACAAGGTGCAGTTCCAGGACCTCGCCCTGGTCGTCGTCGACGAGCAGCACCGGTTCGGCGTCGAGCAGCGGGATGCCTTGCGCGAGAAGGGATCCCAGCCCCCGCACGTGCTGGTGATGACCGCCACGCCGATCCCGCGCACCGTCACCATGACCGTGTTCGGCGACATGG
Source organism: Pedococcus sp. 2YAF34 (assembly GCF_052114585.1). Taxonomy (NCBI): domain Bacteria; kingdom Bacillati; phylum Actinomycetota; class Actinomycetes; order Micrococcales; family Intrasporangiaceae; genus Pedococcus; species Pedococcus sp. 2YAF34. Next base: position 10,273 of record NZ_JBFRFA010000004.1, on the reverse strand, counting down.
AGACGTCGACCCTCTCCGAGCTGCCACGGGGCCGCTCGCCGATCACCACCCACGTCGTGCCGGCCGAGCGCGCCGCCTGGGTGCAGCGCACCTGGGAGCGCGTCGCGGAGGAGGTGCGCGCCGGCCGCCAGGCGTACGTCGTGTGTCCCCGGATCGGCGACGACGGCACCGGCTCTGCGGGCAGCGCCGTGTCGGCCGACGACGAGGAGGTCGCCGCCGTGGTGGCCCCCTCCGACGACGACGAGACCGCCCCGACCGCCGCGCCCAAGGAGCTCGCGAGCGTGTATGCCGTGGAGGCCGTGCTGCGCGACAACCCGGCCCTCGCCGGCCTCACCATCGCCGTCCTGCACGGCCGGATGGCGCCGGAGGACAAGGACGCCGTGATGCTGGCGTTCACCCGTGGCGAGGTCGACGTCCTGGTGTCGACCACGGTCATCGAGGTCGGGGTCGACGTGCCCAACGCCACCGTCATGGTGGTGGTCGACGCCGACCGCTTCGGGGTGTCCCAGCTGCACCAGCTGCGTGGCCGTGTCGGGCGTGGGGAGCACGCAGGGCTCTGCCTGCTCATGACGTCGTCCGACGCCGAGTCGTCGGTCGAGCGGCTCGAGGCGGTCGCCGGCACGAGTGACGGGTTCGAGCTCGCGCGGCTCGACCTCGAGCTGCGGGGGACCGGTGACGTGCTCAGCGGCAGGCAGAGCGGTGGCGGCCGGTCGGGTCGCGCGATGGGCCGGGGCAGCTTCCGGTTCCTGTCGCTCGTGCGCGACGAGGAGGTCATCCTGCAGGCGCGTGACGACGCGGCCGCCCTGGTGGCCGCAGACCCCGAGCTCACCGAGCACCCGGTGCTCGCGGCCGCGGTGGACGAGCGCGTGGACGAGGAGCAGGCCGCCTTCCTCGAGCGCGGCTGACACCGTCACGTCGCCGAGGTTGCCGGCCGGCCTGCGCGGGCCGGAAAACGTGGCGACCGGCCGCCGCCGCGGTCCTAGGGTGGGCCGCATGCTGCTCGCCCATGACGACCAGGGGACGGGTCCCGCCGTCCTGCTGCTGCACTCCGGTGTCACCGACCGCCGCATGTGGGACGCGCTCGTGCCCGCCCTGAGCCACAGCTTCCGGGTGGTGCGGCCCGACTTCCGCGGCTACGGCGACTCGCCGCTGCCGTCGGGGGAGTACGCCGACGCCGACGACCTCGACGAGCTACTGGACCACCTCGGCATCGCCGACGCGGCCGTGGTCGGGTCGTCGTTCGGCGGCCGGGTGGCCCTCGAGCTCGCCACGCTCCACCCCGGTCGGGTGTCGTCGCTGGTCCTGCTGTGCTCCGCGCTGCGCGGAGTCGAGCCCACCCCGGACGCTGCGGCGTACGGCGAGGAGGAGGACCGCCTGCTCGAGGGCGGCGACGTCGACGGGGCGGTCGCGCTCAACGTCCGCACCTGGCTGGGCCCGGACGCCGACGACGCGACCCGCGACCGGGTGGCGCAGATGCAGCGGCACGCGTTCGAGGTGCAGCTCGAGGCCGACGCGCGTGAGCCGGGCCCGCAGCCGCGGCGGGTCGAGGTCGACCTGTCGGGCATCGCGGTGCCGACCCTGGTGGTCTCGGGGGCCAAGGACCTCGAGCTCTTCCGTCAGACCGCCGCCGTGATCGCGCAGGAGGTCGCGGGGGCCGAGGCGGTCGAGCTCGGCTGGGCCGGCCACCTCCCGTCGTTGGAGCGGCCGGACGCCGTGCTCGCGCTGCTGCTCGACGTCCTGCGCGACGACCCCGCCGTGCACCAGCCCTGACCCCACTCGCACGGGTGCCGGCCGCGCCCGGGACGCGCACCGTCCAGCCCCTCCGCGCTGCTACGTTGCCGCGGTGACGCGGATCATCAGTGGACGAGCCGGCGGGCTGCGGCTGGCGACACCGCCGGGTGCGGGCACGCGCCCGACCAGCGACCGCGTCCGCGAGGCCCTGTTCTCGCGGCTCGAGCACCTCGAGGTGCTTGCCGGCGTCCGGGTGCTCGACCTCTACGCCGGTTCCGGCGCCCTGGGGCTCGAGGCGCTCAGCCGTGGCGCCACAGACGTCCTGCTCGTCGAGGCCGACCAGGCAGCGGCGAAGGTGACCGAGGCGAACGTCCGCGCCCTCGACCTGCCCGGGGCCGTCGTCCGCCGTGCCCCGGTCGCCAAGGTGCTCGCCACGGCCCCGGCGGCGCCGTACGGGCTGGTGTTCAGCGACCCTCCCTACGCGCTGTCGGAGGACGACCTCGCCGGTGATCTCGCACTGCTCGCCGAGCACCGCTGGCTGACCCCGGACGCGCTCGTGGTCGTGGAGCGGTCGTCGCGCTCGCCGGAGCCGCGCTGGCCGGCGGCGTGGGAGTGCGAGGGGGAGCGGCGTTACGGCGAGACGCGCATCTGGTTCGCTGGGCCGCAGGTCCCGGAGGAGACGGCCTGACTGGCCGGCGRCCTTGACCGTTGCCGCAGGAGTCGCTCTGGACGTGCGAGGGCCCGGACCACCGTGGTGGTCCGGGCCCTCGCCGTGCGGTGCCCGCGGGCAGACCCTCGTCCGGGTCTCCACACGGGCCGCGGTCGTCAGGTCGTCGGCGCCGCCGACGGGATGATGCTGAACTGCACCGCCCCTGCCTGGTCCACGCTGGCGTCGAGCACCTGGTCGCTGAGGGCGACGGCGGCGGTCTCGTCGAGGAAGACCTTCGCGCCGTCGTGCTCGACGACGGCGTCTCCCGGCTGGGCCTCCCCGGCCGTGGCGACGGTGAGGGCACCCGCGGACGGGTCCTCCTGGCTGAAGCGCAGACCGGCGTCGTCACCGGGCTCGGTCTGGTCGACCAGGGTCTTGACGATCGTGCTGGCGTTCTCGGTGAGGGTGAGCATTGCTCTCTCTTCCCTAGAGGTCAGGACCCCTCCACCGTCACGCAGCTGCCGGGACGACGCAAACCGGGCGTCCGGTGGGTGGGACCTGGTCGCGCGCCGCCCCCGGAAGTGTGCAGACACCGCAGGTGAGAGAGGGTGTCGCCATGACGGACTACGAGATCCCCCGCCCCACCTCCGGTGACGTCGTCGAGCTCATCCTCGAGGACCACCGCCTGTTCGAGTCCCTCCTGCGCGACCTGCGCGACGCCACCGCCGACCGCGAGGCCGCCCGCGCAGCGCTGTCCGCCGTGCTCATCGCCCACGGCGAGGCCGAGGAGTCGAAGGTCTACCCGAACCTCGAGCGCAAGGACGCCATCACCGAGCACGAGGCCGAGCACGGCGAGGAGGAGCACGCCGAGGGCAACGAGGCCCTGCTCGCGCTGCTGGAGTGCAAGGGGACCGACACCCAGAAGTTCGACGACGCCGTCGAGGACCTGGCGACGGCGCTCAACCACCACATCGGCGAGGAGGAGCAGACCATCCTCAACCCCGCCCGCACCGACGTCCCGGACGAGGTCCGCGCCGACCTCGGCGAGAAGTGGGCGACCGAGCGCAACCGTCTCCTCGACGCGGACGCCGGCTCGATCGACAACGTCCGCTCCATCGTCGCCAAGGCCCACAAGGAGGGCCTTCTGCCGGCTGACGACGACGAGTGACCCCGGCCTGACCTCCCCGTGAGGTCGCGCGTGAGGTCAGGCCTGAGGTGAGGGAGCCGGGGCTGCGCCGCTGCTAGCGTGCCGCTGTGACCAGACGGTGTGTGTGCCCCGGCTCCTACGACCCGGTGACGCTCGGTCACGTCGACGCCATCCGGCGCGCGGCCTCGCTGTTCGACGAGGTGGTCGTCGCGGTGCTGCACAACCCCGCCAAGCAGGGCGTCTTCACCCCGGACGAGCGCAGGGACCTCATCGAGGACGCCCTCGGTGACCTGCCGGGCGTCCGGGTGCAGGTCTTCGGTGGCCAGCTCCTCGTCGACGTCTGCCGGCAGGTGGGCGCCGAGGTCGTCGTCAAGGGCCTGCGCAGCGGCACGGACTTCGCCTACGAGCTGCCCATGGCGCTGATGAACCGGCACCTCACCGGCGTCGAGACCGTGTTCCTCCCCGGGGAGCCCAGTCTCGGCCACGTGTCGAGCTCCCTGGTCAAGGAGGTCGCGCGCTACGGCGGCGACCTGAGCGGCCTGGTCACCGACCGGGTCCGCGACGAGCTGGCCGCCCGCCTCACCCCGCGCTGACCGGCACCGACGCCGTACCCCGCGCATTTGGGGAGTGCGCCGCGCTCCGGTAACCTCGTGCGTCGGTCTACGTCCTCGCCCGAGGTACGGACCGAACCACTCGACTGCGCTGGAGCCATGGAACACCTCAACCCCCGATCGCCGCTGGTCTTCGACACCACGGACCTCGGTCGGCGACCCGGTTCCATGGTGCGGGTCCAGCGCACGGTCGAGGCACCTGCCGACTTCGGCACGGAGGTCATCGCGGTGCCGCAGGGCGCCCCGATGGAGATCGAGCTGCGGCTCGAGTCCGTGGTCGAGGGCGTGCTGGTCACCGGTTCGGTCCACGCCACGGCAACCGGCGCCTGCGTGCGGTGCCTGGACCCGGTCACCCACGAGGTGGACGGGCACTTCCAGGAGCTGTTCGCCTACGCCGACCGTGCCGCCCACCACCGCGAGGTGGGGGCGGACGACGACGAGACCGAGGAGCACACCCTCGAGGGCGACCTGTTCGACCTCGAGCCCGTGCTCCTGGACACGGTGGTGCCAGCACTGCCGTTCCAGCCGGTGTGCCGGGAGGACTGTCCGGGTCTGTGCTCCGAGTGCGGAGCGCGCCTGGCCGACGATCCCGACCACCAGCACGACGTGATCGACCCCCGGTGGTCCGCGCTCTCCGCGCTGTCCGCCGACGCCAGCACCACCACCCCGAGCACCATCGAAGAGAAGAGGAACTGACGTGGCTGTCCCGAAGCGGAAGACGTCGCGCTCCAACACCCGTTCGCGTCGCGCGAACTGGAAGACGACGGCGACCACGCTCACCACGTGCCCCCAGTGCAAGGCCCCGACGCAGCCGCACCTCGCGTGCCCGTCGTGCGGCACCTACAAGGGCCGTCACTACACGACCGCCGAGCGCACCGAGCACCAGGGCTGACCGGTCTGACCACCGCGTGAGCTCCACTCCGACTCCTACCGGGGGCAGCGCGACGCAGCGGCCCGTCGACGAGTTCCTGCAGCACCTCACCGAGGTGGTGCAGGCGCCGATCGACGAGCCGCTGCTCCAGCGTGCCCTGACCCACCGCTCGTACGCGTACGAGAACGGTGGGCTGCCCAACAACGAGCGCCTCGAGTTCCTCGGCGACTCGGTGCTGGGCCTCGTCGTCACCGACACCCTCTACGCCACGCACCCCGACCTGCCCGAGGGCCAGCTGGCCAAGCTGCGGGCTGCGGTCGTCAACATGCGCGCGCTCGCCGAGGTGGCCCGCACCATCGGGCTGGGCGACCAGGTCATGCTCGGCCGGGGCGAGGAGAGCACCGGCGGCCGCGACAAGGCCTCGATCCTCGCCGACACGATGGAGGCGGTCATCGGCACCGTCTACCTCTCGGCCGGCATGGAGGCCGCGGCGACGTTCGTGCACCACCTGCTCGACCCGCTGATGGCCCAGAGCGCCACCCTCGGCGCCGGACTGGACTGGAAGACGAGCCTGCAGGAGCTGTCCGCGGCCACGTCCTCAGGCGTCCCCGAGTACCAGGTGGACGAGGAGGGCCCGGACCACGAGAAGACGTTCCACGCGCGTGCGGTCGTGGGCGACGAGGTCCTCGGCACCGGCACCGGCCGCTCCAAGAAGGAAGCAGAGCAGAAGGCAGCCGAGCTGGCCTGGCGTGCCCTCACGGCCCGCGCCGCCCGGCTGGCCCCCGCCCCCCAGGAGGGCGGGCCCGGTACGGCGAGTGCCTGAGCTGCCCGAGGTCGAGGTCGTCCGCCGCGGCCTCGCCGACCACGTCGTCGGGCGCACCATCGAGCGCGCCGAGTTCTTCGGCACCCGGGTCGCGCGACGCCACCTGCCCGGGCCGCAGGACCTCGCCGACCGCCTCGCCGGCAACCACGTCGAGGACGCCCGTCGCCGCGGCAAGTACCTCTGGCTGGTCCTGTCGGCGGCCGACGGCTCCCGCCAGGGGCTCGTGACCCACCTCGGCATGAGCGGGCAGCTCCTCGTCGAGCAGGCGGACGCCCCGCGGGAGAAGCACCTGCACGCGGTGGTGGACTTCGCCGACGACGGGCCGCAGCTGAGGTTCGTCGACCAGCGCACGTTCGGCGGCATGGCCCTGGCGGAGCTGACGCCCGACGACGTCCCCGAGCCGGTGGCCCACATCGCCCCGGACCCGCTCGAGGGCGGCTACGACCAGGCCGCCGTCGTCCGCCGGATGAAGGGCAAGGACGTCGCCGTCAAGCGGGCTCTGCTCGACCAGACGCTGGTCTCGGGCGTCGGCAACATCTACGCCGACGAGGCCCTGTGGCGGGCGCAGGTCCACGGCGGCCGGTTGTGCTCCGCCCTGACCCGGCCCACGCTGGCCCGGGTGCTGGACCACGCCCGGGAGGTGATGCTCGAGGCGCTGGGGCAGGGCGGCACGAGCTTCGACGCCCTCTACGTCAACGTCAACGGCGCCTCCGGCTACTTCGACCGCTCGCTGCACGCCTACGGGCAGGAGGGGCGTCCGTGCGACCGGTGCGGCACCCCCATCCGCCGCGAGGCGTTCATGAACCGGTCGTCGTACTCGTGCCCGCGCTGCCAGCCCCGCCCGCGGGCCCGTCGCGGCTGACAGCGGCCCCTCCGCGGTTGTACAACAGGAGGGAGAGGGTGGTGCAGATGGATCGAGAAGGACCAGCCAGGGCGGTCGTGTGGGTGCACGGCCGGGTCCAGGGCGTCGGTTTCCGCTGGTGGGTGCGCGCCCGGGCCCTTGAGCGCGGCCTCGTCGGCCACGCCCGCAACGCCACCGACGGCCGCGTGGAGATCGTGGCCCAGGGCGACCCCGACCAGCTGCGCGATTTCGTGGAGCTGCTGGAGGAGAAGCCGAGCCAGCACCTGCGGCCCGGCGACGTCGAGGTCTGCGTCACGGCCTGGGGTGCGCCGCGTGACGGCGTGACGGGGTTCGTGGAGAAGTAGGCGCCGGACCACAGCAGTGGCGAGGTGCGTCCATTGACCCGGCGTGGGCTGGATGTCACCCTGAGAGACGGCCCCCTACCGGCATCTCGACGACATCTCACGACCGAGAGTCGTCCCCGAGGAGACATCATGGCCAAGGCCCTCGTCGGCTACCGCGTCGCCTACGACCAGCGACTCATGCACGAAGCCCTGGAGCTGCGCCGCCGCGTCGCCGACCTGGAGCACCTGGTCGACCGCCTCCAACGGGACAACGACCAGCTGCGCGAGGACCTAAGGGAGGACCTGCCCGAGGAGCTCGCGGAGGATCTGAGACGGCCGGACGTCGTCGGCGCGGGCGCGCCTACGATTGCCGGGTGACCCAGCCCGCACAGCCCTTCGCCCAGGAGCCCGGTCCGACCCCACTCACCCGTCCCACCCCGTCGGCCACCCCGTCCGACACCGCGACGGCCGACCTGCAGCGCCTGCGCGCGAGCATCGACAACATCGACGCCGCCCTCATCCACCTGCTCGCCGAGCGCTTCAAGTGCACCCAGCGGGTGGGGGAGCTCAAGGCGCGGGAGGGTATGCCGCCTGCGGACCCGGCGCGCGAGGAGGTCCAGGTCGCGAGGCTGCGTGAGCTCGCCGACGCCGCGGGGCTCGACCCGACGTTCGCGGAGAAGTTCCTCAACTTCGTCATCGCGGAGGTCATCCACCACCACGAGGCCATCGCCCGCGACTGAGGCGGAGCCGACGGGGGGCTCGTCGGTGCTCCTCGATGGCGTTCACCGGCACTGCCGTCACACCAGCCACACCTGTCCCTGATCGCCGGGCCGACCCGGCGTGGCGGCCCGCGCGCACCCCGGGACGCCACGGGCGCGCCGGTACAGTGAGCGCGATCCGGACCACCCGACGAGAGACGACCTCCAAGGCATGTACGTCAAGAGCCTGACCCTGAAGGGCTTCAAGTCCTTCGCCTCGGCGACCACGATGCGCCTCGAGCCCGGCATCACCTGCATCGTCGGCCCCAACGGCTCCGGCAAGTCCAACGTCGTCGACGCGCTCGCCTGGGTCATGGGGGAGCAGGGCGCCAAGAGCCTGCGCGGCGGCAAGATGGAGGACGTCATCTTCGCCGGCACCGCCGGCCGCGCACCGCTCGGTCGCGCCGAGGTGGCCCTGACCATCGACAACTCCGACGGCGCGCTGCCGATCGACTACACCGAGGTCACGATCGCGCGGACCATGTTCCGCAACGGTGGCTCCGAGTACGCCATCAACGGCACCTCCTGCCGCCTGCTCGACGTGCAGGAGCTGCTCTCGGACTCCGGCATCGGCCGCGAGATGCACGTCATCGTCGGACAGGGCCAGCTCGACGCCGTGCTGCGCGCGACGCCCGAGGAGCGCCGGGGCTTCATCGAGGAGGCCGCCGGGGTCCTCAAGCACCGCAAGCGCAAGGAGAAGGCGCTGCGCAAGCTGGAGTCGATGGAGGCCAACCTCACCCGCGTCAACGACCTCACCGGCGAGATCCGCCGCCAGCTCGGCCCGCTCGGTCGCCAGGCCGAGGCAGCCCGGCGCGCCGCCGTCATCCAGGCCGACGCCCGCGACGCCCGTCTGCGCCTGCTGGCCGACGACCTCGTCCAGCTCACCTCCACCCTCGAGCAGGAGGTCGCCGACGAGTCGGCCCTCATCGCCAAGCGCACCGAGGTCGAGGAGGGGCTGGCCACCCTCCGCAGCCGCCTCGCCACCCTCGAGCAGCAGGCACAGGACGCCGCGCCCGAGCTCACCCGCGCGCAGGAGCGCTGGTTCAGCCTCCAGCAGCTGCGCGACAAGCTGTCCTCCACCGAGTCGCTCGCCGCCGAGCGCGTCCGGCTGCTGAGCCAGGACAGCCAGGACGAGCAGACCACCGGCCGCGACCCCGAGGAGCTCAAGGCGCAGGCCGCCGAGGCTCGACGCCAGGAGGAGTCGCTGCTCGCCGAGGTGCGCGAGGCCTCCGCCCGGCTGGAGGCCGCCGTCGCCGCCCGCACCGAGGCTGAGCAGGCGTATGCCGCGGAGCAGCAGCGCCTCCAGCGCCTCGTGCGCGCCGCGGCCGACCGCCGCGAGGGGCTGGCGAAGCTCGCCGGCCAGGTCGGTGCCCGCCGCAGCCGCATCGAGGCCGGCGAGGCCGAGATCGGCCGCCTGCGGGGCATCGTCGCCCAGTCGCTCGAGCGCGCCGCCGCGGCGGAGCAGGAGTTCACCAAGCTCGAGGCGTCCGTGGCCGTCGACGAGGAGGGCGAGGAGGGCCTCGACAGCGCCTACGAGAAGGCCGCGGCCGTCCTCGAGCAGGCCGAGGCCGAGGTCGAGAAGCACCGCGAGGCCGAGCGATCCGCCGAGCGCGACCGCACCGCCTCCGCCGCCCGGCTCGAGGCGCTCGAGCTCAGCCTGTCTCGCAAGGACGGAGCGGCGACGCTCCTCGCGGCCGCCGACACGCGGCACGGCATCGTCGGCTCGGTCGCCTCGCTGCTGCAGGTCCAGGGCGGTCACGAGGCCGCCATCGCCGCGGCCCTGGGCTGGGCCGGGGACGCGCTCGCGGTGGAGTCCGTCGACCACGCCGCCAGCGCCCTGGTGACGCTGCGCGAGGACGACGCCGGCCGAGCCGCGTTCCTCGTGGGCCAGACCGCGAGCTCGAGCGACCCCGCCGGCTGGCCGCAGCTCGAGGGCTCGGCGGTCTGGGCGCGCGAGGTCGTGCAGGCTCCGGCCACGGTGCGGCCTGCGGTCGAGCAGCTGCTCGACCGCGTCGCCCTGGTGTCCGACCCGGCGCTCGCCGCAGCCCTCGTCGCCCGCGGCGAGGGCATCACCGCCGTCACGGCCGACGGAGACGTCTTCGCCCCCGGGTTCGTGCGCGGTGGCAGCAGCCACGCCCCCAGCCTCATCGAGATCCAGTCCGCGGTCGACGAGACCCGCGACCGCGTCGCCGACGCCACCCGCCGGGGCGAGCAGGCGCGGTTCGCGCTCACCAGCGCGCAGGAGCGCCACCGGGCTGCGACCGAGGAGGTCGAGGCCGCGCTCGAGGCGCTGCACGACTCCGACGCGAAGATGGCAGCGGTCGCCGAGCGGCTCGGGCACCTCGGTGCCACGGTCCGGGCGGCCAAGGCCGAGTCCGAGCGCACGGAGCGCAGCATCGCCGACGCCACGACGGCGCTGGAGGCCGACCGGGCCGAGCTGGCCGCGCTGACCGAGCGCCTCGACGAGGCGAGCGCCGAGCCCACCGAGGCCCAGGACC